>NZ_JBHWJY010000086.1:0-36560 GCF_042731135.1 Streptomyces sp. NPDC059874 | reverse complement strand
CGGGACGGGGAATGCCCTGCGGGTCCAGCCTCGCCGGCGTTTGAGGCGCGGGGTACGGGGCGGAGCCCGGGAGGCCGAGCGGGGGGATGCGGATCACCATGGAATCGGGCGGAGTCCGGTCAGAGGGCGGCCACCTCTGCTAGATTGGTCTATACCACACACCACACTCCAGATCGGCAGGCCCCGCGTGGAAGTTGTCATCGTCCCGGACGCCAAGGCAGGCGGCGAGCTCATCGCGGAGGCCATGGCCGCCCTGGTCCGCCGCAAGCCCGACGCCCTGCTCGGCGTGGCGACCGGCTCTACCCCGCTGCCCATCTACGAGGCCCTCGCCGCCAAGGTGAAGGCCGGCGAGGTCGACGCCTCCAAGGCCCGCATCTGCCAGCTCGACGAGTACGTCGGCCTGCCGACCGGGCACCCCGAGTCCTACCGGGCCGTCGTGCTGCGCGAGGTCGTGGAGCCCCTGGGCCTGTCCGAGGCCTCCTTCATGGGCCCCGACGGCTCGGCCGAGGACATCGTCGCCGCCTGTGAGGCCTACGACCAGGCGCTCGCCGCAGCCGGCGGCGTCGACCTCCAGCTGCTGGGCATCGGCACCGACGGGCACATCGGCTTCAACGAGCCCTGCTCCTCCCTCGCCTCCCGCACCCGGATCAAGACGCTGACCGAGCAGACCCGCGTGGACAACGCGCGCTTCTTCGACAACGACATAGACCAGGTGCCGCACCACGTCATCACCCAGGGCATCGGCACCATCCTCGACGCCCGCCACCTGGTCCTCCTGGCCACCGGCGAGGGCAAGGCCGAGGCCGTCGCGCAGACCGTCGAGGGCCCGCTGTCCGCGCTGGTCCCGGCCTCCGCGCTACAGCTGCACCGGCATGCGACGGTCGTCGTGGACGAGGCCGCCGCGTCGAAGCTGAAGCTGGCCGAGTACTTCCGCCACACCTACGCCAACAAGCCGTCCTGGCAGGGCCTGTAGCCGACTCCGAAGGGCCGGACTCCCGGTCCTCGGGGGTTCCAGCTGGCTCGTGCAGCAGGGCTACAGCGACACCGAGGCGGTATCACCGATTTCCACGGTGGTACCGCCTTCCGGCGCGTCCAGGTACCCGGCCCAGGCCCGCGCGTCGTCCGCCGGCCTTGCCCCGGGCCCCGAAAGATCAGCCGGAAGTCTGCCCCGCTCAGCGGCGGAGGGCTTCCGCGGGCTCGATCCGCGCCGCCCGCCACGCCGGGTAGAGACCGGCCAGCAGTCCGGTGAGCAGCCCCGCGAGGGGCGCGGTGGCGACGGTTGCGGGGTGGATCACGGGGGTCCAGTCCCGGACCACCGCCACCCCGACCACGGTCAGTTCCCCGAGCGAGGTCCCCACCAGCCCACCGAGTGCGCCCAATGCGGCCGACTCGGTGAGGAACTGCGCGGAAATGTGCCGCCCCCGCGCCCCGAGCGCCCTGCGCAGCCCGATCTCCCCGGTCCGTTCCAGGACCGCGACCAGCGTGGTGTTGGCGATCCCGACCGCGCCGATCACCAGGCACACGCCGGCGAGCAGCAGGAACAGTGCGCTCAGGTCGGAGGTCACATTGGCCCGCAGCATCCGCGGATCGGGCGGCGGCACGGCCTTCAGGTACTCGGGGTGGTCCGGCCGCAGGACGACGGGCGCCAGTTCGGCGACCTGCCGGGCTGCCCCGAGGTCGGTGGCGATCAGCATCCGCGCCTCGGTGGGGCCGGGCGGCCCCCACAGCTCCTCGGCGGTGGCCTTCGGGACCAGCACGGACATCAGGTGCTCGGGCTGCCTGCGCACGTCCTCGATGATCCCGGCCACGGTGAACGGCTCGTCGCCGATGAACACGGCGGGCCGGGTGGACAGCGAACCGATGCCGAGACGGCCGGCGAGCCCGCTCCCGATCAGGGCGACCCGCTGCCTGCTCTGCTCGGCGAAGCCGTCGTAGAGCCTGCCCTCCTGAAGGGTCGGGACCAGCGCGGCGACGGCGCCGGGGGATGCGGCAACGACGGTGGAGTTGGCATCGGCGGCCTGCCCGGCGCCCGGGGTGGCGCCCTTGGGAGGCACGGTCCCGACGGTGCCGGCCGCGGCCGTGCGGACCTGCCACATGACGCCCGCGTGCTCGATCCCGGCCACGGCCGTCAGCCGCTTCTCCGCGTCGGCGGGGAAACCGGGCCCGGCGAACTCGTTCTGCTGCTGGGCCACGTCCTCGATGCTCACCTCGGTGGCGGTCAGGACGTTGAACCGGCCGTCGATCTGCGCCGAGATGGTGCCCGTCAGCCCGAGCACGGTGACGAAACTCCCGACGCCCAGCACCGTGCCGAGCGCGGTGAGCGCGGCGCGGCCGGGGCGGCGCAGCATCCCCGCCACCGCCTCGGTGAGCATGTCGCGGGCGCCGAGCCGGGTCACCGGCACGCCCCTGGGCGCGGACCCCCCGGCCCGGCCGGGGCGGCGGATCCGTCCGGTCATGACGCCTCCCGCAGAACGCCGTCCCGTACGGTGACGGTTCGCCGGCCGTGCGCCGCCACTTCGGTGTCGTGGGTGATGACCAGCACTGTCATCCCGGTCGCGTGCAGGTCCTCCAGCACCGAGAGGACCGCGGCCGCGTTGGCGCTGTCGAGGTTGCCGGTCGGTTCGTCGCAGAGCAGCAGGGACGGGCGTCCGACCAGGGCCCGGGCGATGGCCACGCGCTGCCGCTCGCCGCCGGACAGCCGGCCGGGTACCGCGTCGACGCGGTGGCCGAGCCCGACCTGGTCCAGCGCCGCACGGGCCCGGTGGAGGCGCTCCGCGCGCGGCACCCGGGTGTAGAGCATGGCGAGGGTGACGTTCTCCAGGGCGCTGCGGTGAGGCAGCAGGTGGAAGGACTGGAACACGAAGCCGATCCGGTGTCCGCGCAGCGCCGTGCGATCGCGGTCGGCAAGGGTGCCGGTGTCGATGCCGTCGAGCAGATAGCGGCCGCCGGTCGGGGAGTCGAGCAGCCCGGTGACGTTGAGGAAGGTCGACTTCCCTGAGCCGGACGGGCCGACGACGGTGATGAACTCGCCCCGTTCGACGGTCAGGTCACACGGCTTGAGGGCGTCGACCGGCGGCGGTCCCGAGTAGCGGAGGGCGACCTGCTCGAAGCGGATGACCGGCACGGCGTGGGAGCCGGAGTCGGCGGGAGCGGCGAGGGCAGCGGCCCGGGAGCCGCGGCGGTCGCCGTCCGCACCGCCAGAGTCGGCCGTGGGGGCCTGTGCACCGCTTGGCGTGCGCCGCCGCCACGGGATCAACGCTTGCCTCCGCTCTTCTCTCCCCCGGAGACACCGATGACCACCCGGGCGCCCACCGCGAGGGCGTCCGCCTGCACGGGCTCGACGGCCACGTAGCCGTCACCGCTCGTGGCCGTACGGACCTCGACCCGCTGCTGCGAACCGTCGGCGCGGAGGATGGCGACGACGGTGCGTCCGTCGGCGCCCGCCGACACGGCGGTGACGGGCACCACCAAGGCCGCGCCGTCGGTGGCCGCGGACTCGACGGTCAGCCGTACGTCCTGCCCGGTGAAGGAGGCGGGGAGCGCCTGGGAGGGCCGGACGAGCATCCGGTATCCGACTCCTCCTGCGGGGTTCGCGGATCCGCCCGAGGAGCCCTGTCCGCCACCACCGCCCGTGCCCCCCTTGCCGTCGCCGGAACCTGGCCCCGCCCCGCCTTGGCCCTGCTGGCCGGTGGAGCGTTCCGTGGCGACGAGCCACACCTCGGCCCGGATGTCCTGGCCGGCCGTCTCCGAGGAGATCAGCACCGGCATGCCGGGGCGCAGGAGCCGCTTCTTGTCCTCGGGAAGGTAGGCCTCGACGACGAGGTCCCCCGAGGACAGGGTGAGTACCGGGCCGGACAGCTCGGCGCCCACCCGGGTCGCGACCGAGCTGACCCGGGCCGGGAAGGAGCCGAGGAACACGACCTCGGAGGCGGGCAGCGTCGGCCCGTCGGCGGCCTCTGCCGCGACCAGCACCGAGCGGGCGTCGGTGAGTTGCTGCTGGGCGCGGGTCAGTTCCCGCCCGTTGCCGGTGGCCGCTCTGCCGGAGGCGGCGACCTTGCCGATCCCATTGTCGGTGCCCTTGTCTGGCTCCGCGCCGGCGTCCTTGCTCGCGGCGGCCTTGGCGTCCTCGACGGCCCATTCGGCGGACCGTACGGCTTCCCGGGCCTGCTTGAGCGCGACTCCGCCGTCGGCGACGGCCGGCAGCGGCTCGTAGCCGATCGCCTTGTAGCGGGCGGTCAGCGCCGCTTTGGTTCCGGTGCCGAAGGTGCCCTTGGGGTCATTGCCGGTGCCATGGCCGAGCTCGCGCAGCGCCTGCTGGAGCTGGGCGACGTCGTCGCCGGTGGCTCCCGGCTTCAGGTCGCGGTAGACCGGCAGTCCGCCCTTGAGGGCGAACACGGGGCGTCCGGACACCTCCGCCAGCAGCTGACCGGCTGTGATCTCGTCGCCCGCCTTCAGCGTCAGTTTGGTCACCACGGCCGCGCCGGCACCCTCGCCGGACCCGTGACCCTGCGGGGACACGGTGACGGTCTGCCCGGCGATGACGGTCCCGCGCGTGACCACGGTCTGGGCGAGCACCCGGCTTTCGACGGGGACGGTCAGGGCCTGCTGGGCGGGCGGCCTACTCTCGGCCGCGACCTGCGCGGGCGACTTCACCACCAGGGTGGCGAGCAGCCCGCCCACGGCCATCAGCCCGGCGCCGGCCACGAGCCCGGCGACCACCCTGCGGCCCCGCGTGAGGCCGTCCGCCTGCCGGTTGTCACCGCTCTCGGAGGGGCGGTGCTCCAGGGTCTCCAGCTCGTTCACCCGCCGAGCACGTCCGGACGGGAGTCGTCCCTCTTGGCCGTTTCGCTCCGGCACGCCAGGAGTGCGTCGACGTGCTTCGTCTTCAGGTCGCCCGTCTGCTGGGGCGTCAGTTCAATGACAGCGGTGCTCGGGTTCGGGTCGGGCACCCAGTCGAGGCCCTGCCGGCGCAGGCAGTCGGCCCGTCGCTGTTCGTTGGCGAGCTGCTCCGCACTGATCTGCTGCGGTTCGAGGGCCGGCTTGAGGGACTCGCACGCCTTCTCGGCCGCGGTCACCTTGTCCTGCGGGTCCGTCTTGGCCAGTCGCGGCTCGCCGGAGTCCGTGAACTCCACGGCGAGACCGTTCTTCTCCAAGCAGTCGAAGTACTTGAGTTCATCCTCGCGGGGAGCGGCACTGCCACTCGGTGACGGCTTGGCGCCGGCCGTCGGCCCTGACTTCTCCGAACATCCGCTCAACCCGAGGCAGACCGCGAACAGAATCGGCACAATCAGTGGCTTGCGTATCAAGACGCTTCCTACGGATAGAAACGGAATTGAAGCGTCCGCCGCCTTGGATTCCGGGCGAGCGCGCGGCCGATGCTAGTCCAGCCTGACGGGCCTTTCAACTTGCCTTTTTGCGACATGTATTGACGGTCCATCATCCGGACACCCCGTTGTGCGCGGAGAATTGATGCCTTTGAATTGGCCGCCGCACGGGAGAGGCGATGTGAGCGGCCCCTCCATCCGAATACCCCGAGGAGAACACAGTGAAGGCCGTCAGCAGGAAGCGTTTCGCAGGGCTGGCCGTGGCCCTGGCCACTGCCGGTGTGGTCATGGCCGGCACGGCGCCGGCGTCGGCCACTCAGAAGAACGGCTACCTGGAAACCTGGGAATTCGGCCTTTACTACAACTCGGGCCTGGGCGGCTGCGTATTCGACCTGGACTGGGACACCACGGACTTCACCGGTTACACCTTCACCGGGCCGGCCGGTTGCTCCGGGCGCGGATACAAGACCAACGACAACACCGCCTCGTACAACAACAACGATGCGGTTTCGTGGAAGGTCGCCACCGACAAGGACTGCGACGGCAACGTGGGCACGCTCCCCAAGCAGTACACGGGCAACGCGAGCGCGACCTTCAAGAACGCGATCAGCTCCGCGTACCCGATCGCCTGCGGCTGACCCATGCGCGCAACCGCTGTCAGCCCCGGCCACCGGCGCGCCCTGTCCGCGGCGGCCACCGCCATGGCCGCCTGCCTGTTGGCAGGCTGTTCCAGTGGCGGAGGCGGCGCCGAGGGGGAACCCGCGCTGGGGCCGGTGGCGAACAACCCCGACACCGCCTCCCTCTCCTTCCCGATGGACGCGTACACGGACTCCGAAGCCGACATCCGTCGCATGGAACTGGTCCAGGACCGCATCACCAGCGTGTGCATGGCCCGGTACGGGTTCCAGTACGTGGGTTCGGCCGGCTCCTTGGAGCGGCAGCCGTCCGGCACCGCCGAGGACCGGCACCGCTACCGGTACGGAATCGCCGATCCCGCGTACGCCGCGCGGTACGGCTACGACAAACGGGCCGGTGCGGGACCTCGGGCCAAGCCGGCCCCGCCGGAGCTCAGCGACAGTGCCCTGGTCGTGCTGAAGGGGCTGAACCCCGGCGAAGGCGTGGGGAGCCGCCCCGACGCGGCCTCCGACGAGGAGGCCGCGCAGACCGACAGCGGCCTCAGCGTCGGCGGGAAACCGGTCCCGCCGGGCGGTTGCGGACGTGAGGGATACCGCAAGCTCTACGCGCCGGCCAAGGACAGCGTGGACCTGCTGTTCGCCTTCGGCCTGTCCGCGGAGGCCCTCGACCGGGCCAAGAACGACTCCCGGGTCCGGGACGCGGTGGCCAAATGGTCCGCGTGTATGGCCGATGCGGGCTACTCGGGCATCGAGACCCCGTACGACGTGGTCGAGAAGCTCGGCCTGACGGAGGACAAGGGCGGGCCACGGGCGGTCGCCGTCGCGGTCAAGGACGTCGCGTGCAAGCGTGAGGTGAACCTCGTGGGCGTGTCGGCGGCGGTCGAGACGGCCTACCAGGACCGGTTGATGGAGGAGCACGCCGAGACGCTCGCGCTGTACAAGAAGCAGCGGGACGCCCGGTTCAAGCTGGCCGCCTCGATGTCCTGACGTCCTGACCAGGGGCACATGCGAAGGGCCGGACCCCCTCCTCGGGGGTCCGGCCCTTCGCCGTACCTGGCGGGCCTAGACGCCCGCGATGACCTCGGCGGCGGCCCGGCCGCAGACGCGGGAGGCGCCGTGCGTGACGATGTACAGGGCGCCGCGCGCGGTGGCCTGCGGGACGCCCATCTCGACGACCACCGTGTCCGGCCGTGCGGCGACCAGCGCGTCCACGGCCGCCGTCATCCACGGGTGCCGGTGCTCGTCGCGGACCACCGCGACCACGGTGCGCTCCCCCGCGGCCGCCAGGATGTCGCCGGCTGCGGACCCCTCCGGGTAGACGCCCGACTCCGTGCCGGGGAGCAGCCCGGCCAGCTCCGCCGCCACGCCCCACGGGGTCTCGTCCCCCACCGCGATGTTCGCGACGGGCGCGAGCGTGGCGACGTACGGGGTGGAGAGCGGCGTGCGCGCACCGGTGATGACCAGGGCGCGGCGGGCGGCCGTCAGGCCGATGTCGGACGCGCGGCTCCCCTCCTGCCGCGCATCCGACATCGCCGCCCGGCGGGTCCATTCGGCCAGCGCGCGCACCCGGGCGGCGGCGTCGGCGAGGCGCTCCTCGGGCAGTGTGCCCTCGCGGACGGCCGTGACCAGCGCGTCGCGCAGCCGCAGGACGGTCGCCTCGTCGGCGAGTCCGCCGCCGACGCAGATGGCGTCGGCGCCGGCCGCGATGGCGAGTACCGAGCCGCGTTCGATCCCGTACGTCCCGGCGATGGCGTTCATCTCCATGCCGTCGGTGACGATGAGGCCCTCGTAGCCGAGCTCCTTGCGCAGCAGGCCGGTCAGGATCTGCGGGCTGAGCGTGGCGGGTCGGGTCGGGTCGAGGGCGGGCACCAGGATGTGCGCGCTCATCACGGCCTTGGTGCCGGCCTCGATGGCGGCCTTGAAGGGGATCAGTTCGCGGGCGACCAGGGTGTCGAGGTCGACGTCGATGCGCGGCAGCGCGTGGTGCGAGTCGACGTTGGTGTCGCCGTGGCCCGGGAAGTGCTTGGTGCAGGCGGCGACGCCGGCGGCTTGGAGGCCCTCGACGTAGGCGGCGGTGTGCCGGGCGGCGAGGTGGGTGTCGGCGCCGAAGGACCGTACGCCGATCACCGGGTTGTCGGGGTTGGAGTTGACGTCCGCGGACGGGGCCCAGTTGAGGTTGACCCCGCACTCGGCGAGGCGGCGGCCCAGCTCGCGGGCCACGTCCCGGGTCAGCGCGGTGTCGTCGACGGCGCCGAGGGCCAGGTTGCCGGGGAAGGAGGAGCCGGCCCGCACTTCGAGGCGGGTGACGTCACCGCCCTCCTCGTCGATGGCGACCAGGACGTCGTCGCGCTCGGTGCGCAGCTGCGCGGTGAGGGCGGCGAGCTGCTCGGGCGAGGCGATGTTGCGGCCGAAGAGGCCCACGGCGGTGAGGCCTTCGCCGACCTGGCGCAGCAGCCAGGCGGGGGCGGTGGTGCCTTCGAAACCGGGTTGGAGGACCGCGAGGGCGTCGCGCGTCAGAGTGTCGACCCGGTGCGCAAGGACAGTCATGTGCCGTTATCCCTTCACGGCGCCGGCGGTCATCCCGCCGACGGCCTTGCGCTGGAGGAAGATGAAGATCAGCAGGACCGGGACCGCGAACAGCGAGGACGCGGCCATGGTGGCGCCCCAGTCGTTGCCGAAGGCCGTCTGGAACTCGGTCAGCCAGAGCGGCAGGGTCTGCGCGGTCTTGTCCTTGTTCAGGATCAGGACCATCGCGAACTCGTTCCAGGCGGTGATGAAGCCGAAGAGCGAGGTGGACATCAGGCCGGGGGCCAGCAGCGGGAAGATCACCTTGCGGAAGGCCTGGCCGCGGGTGCAGCCGTCGATCTGGGCGGCCTCCTCCAGGGTCACCGGGACCGCCGCGATGAAGCCGCGCAGCGTCCAGATGGTGAAGGGGAGGACCATCACGAAGTAGATCGCGGTGAGCAGGGGGAGGCTGTTCAGCATCTCGCTGTCGCGGGCGATCATGTACATCGCGATGACCATGACCTCCCAGGGGGCCATCTGGGCCATCATCACGGCGAGTACGAGGCCCTTGCGGCCCTTGAACCTCATCCGGGCGATGGCGAAGCTCGCGGCGAGGGCGACGAGGAGGGCGAGCAGGACGGCGCCGACGGTGACCAGGACGCTGTTGCCGACGTACGTCCAGAAGTTCTCGACCCCGGTGGCCTTGGTGAAGTTGTCCAGCGTCGGGGTGAAGACGAAGGCCGGGTCCTTGGTGAGGATCTCGCTCGACGGCTTGAGGGCCGAGGAGAACATCCAGTACACGGGGAAGACGAAGACGGCGGCCAGCAGGAGCGCGCCGAGGTTCTTGGCGACGGTCCCGGGGCGCAGCGGCCGGCGGGTGCGGAGCTGCTGCGCGGGCTTCGCGGAGGGGGCGGACGCCGCGGTCTTCGGGGCGGTGGTCGTGCTCACTGCTCCTCCTCCTGCTTCAGGATCAGGCGGAAGTAGAAGGACATGACGACCACGAGGATCAGGATCGTCAGGACGGAGATCGCGGCGGCGAGGCCGTAGTGGGACTGGCTCTGGCCCTCGACGTAGGCGAAGACCGGGAGGATCTCGGAGGCGCGGTCGGGGCCGCCCTTGTTCATCGCGTAGACCTGGGTGAAGGCCTTGAAGACCCAGATCACCTCGAGGAACGTGGTGATGAGGAAGAAGGGCTTGAGGTTCGGGAAGACGACCTTCCAGAAGGTCTGCCAGCCGTTGGCGCCGTCCATCCGGGCCGCCTCGTACAGCTCGGCGCCGACCGTGGTCAGACCGGCGTACATGTTGAGGGCGACGAAGGGGACGGAGCCCCAAACCACCAGGAGGGTGACGATCGTCAGGGTGGAGAGGCCGGACTCGAACCAGTTGTGCTGTTCGTAGCCGGAGAATCCGACGGTGCGCATGACCCAGTTCATGACGCCGAACTGCTCGTCGAACAGCCAGTTGAAGACCTGTACGGAGGCGACGATCGGCATGGCCCAGGCCATCACCAGTGCCATCGACAGGACCAGGCGCATCCACTTGCCGAGCTTGTTGAGCAGGATGCCGATCAGGCTGCCGAGCACCATGATCAACGCGACGTTGGCCATGGTGAAGGCGAAGCTTCGGAGGACGACGGTCCAGAAGTTCGAGTCGCCGAGGAGCTCGGTGTAGTTGTCGAACCCCGCGGACGGGTACTTCCGCTGGATGAACTCGATCTTGTTGATGTCCTGGAAGGACAGGATCACGTTCTTGATCAGCGGGTACAGCAGCAGGGTCGCGAGGCTGAGCACCGCGGGCCCGATCAGGAGGTAGGGCAGCCACCCCGAAGGGAGCGACTTTCTGCCCCCGCGAGGAGACGCCGGGCCGGGGGCGGCGGCGCCGGCAGGCGCCTTCGGCGGTCGTCCGGCGGACTTCTGTGGTGCGTCCTGTGGAGCGCTGGTCGCCGCTCCCTGGGAGTGCACGGTCATGTCTTGGTTTCCTCGCGGTTGACTGTGGAGTCAAATGCGCGACCGGGGGTGTGGCAGACGCCTGGGCGCCTGCCACACCCCCCGGTGCGTTCACACTGCTGGGTACAGCGGGTCCTGCGGGTGGTGCTGGTGGTGCTCGTGGTGCTCGTACTGCGGGGTGTTGTTACTGGTTGATGCGCTTCGCGATCTCCGCGTCCGCTGCCGCGCCCGCCTTGGCGGCGTCCTCACCGTTCAGGACCTTGGTCATGAACTCCTTGATCGGGTTCGGCTCGGTCTCGACGTTCGCCCAACCCGCGGTGACCGGGGTGATCTTGCCGTTGGCGCCGGCCTTGGCCATCGACTCGGCGAAGGAGCCCGGGGTGGTGGCGAAGTTCGCGGCGGCCTGGTTCGGGAGCAGCGCGCCCTTGGTCTCGGCGGCGTACTTGGTCATCTGGTCCTTGCCGGCGGCGAGGGCCAGCCACTCCTTGGCGAGCTCCTTGTTCTTGGAGCGCTCGGCCACGGCGAGGTTCGAGCCGCCGAGGAAGACGGTGCCCGGCTTGTCGGCGGTCTTGCCCGGGATCGGGAAGTAGCCGAAGTCGGCCTCCTTGCCCGCGTCCTTCAGGGCCTTCTCCGCTCCGGAGGCCTCCCAGCCGAGACCGATCCAGGAGGCGACGCCGCCCTTGGGAACGATGTCGACGGACTGCTGCGGGGTGGCCTCGTCCTTGTCCTTCGGGGCGGTGGAGAAGGACTGGAGCTTCTTGTAGAACTCCATCGCGGAGGCGGCCTGCGGGGTGCTCAGCTGGCCCTTCCACTTGCCGCCGTCCTTGACGGCCAGGTCGCCGCCCTCGTCCCAGACGAACCCGGCGAGGACGTACCAGCTCTGGCCGGGCAGGTAGATCGGCTGCGAGGCCGGGTCGGCCGCCTTCAGCTTCTCCAGGCCGGCCACCCACTCGTCGCGGGTCTTCGGCGGGGTGACGCCGGCCTTCTCGAAGGCCTTCTTGTCGTACACGACGACGCGGTTGGCGGCGTACCACGGGGCGGAGTAGAGCTTGCCGTCGATCTCGGACGAGGCCATCATGCCCTTCGCCCAGGCGTCCGCGCCGAGCTTGGCCTTGTCCTGCGTGAGGTCGGCGAGGCCGCCGGTGACCGCGTAGCCGGCGGTCTGGGTGTTGCCGAGCTCAAGGACGTCGGGCGGGGTGTTCTCGGAGAGGGCCGTGGTGACCTTCTCCTGGATGCCCTTCCACTTCTGCTCCTCGACCTTGACCGTGACGCCGGGGTGCTTGGCCGCGAACTCCTTGTTGACCTCGTCGAGCCAGGCCTTGGGCGCGGAACCGTCCATCAGCCAGACGGTGATCTCCTTGGCGCCACCCGCGTCGGTCTTCGCCTTGTCGTCGCTGCCGTTGCCGCACGCCGCGACTCCGACCATCATGCCCGCGACACTGACCGCCGCGATGAGCTTGCGCTTCACGCCACCCTCCTCAGGGATGCTGCCTGCAACTTCCCTCGCCCGCCGCGGTGACGTACCAAGTACTGCCCGTGGGGCCGGGATCTGATCCATATTGGTGTAGACCAGTAGCTGGAGCTTGGCCTAGACCTTTGGGGGTGTCAAGGGTCTAATGAGCGGGTGATCGGTCCGTTATCGGACCGACACCTGGACAGAGAGAAAGCCTGTCCCCCCGCACGTGTCACGATGTGACCGCACATATCGGAGGAGCCGGTGACGGCAGCGAAACTGGAGTCGGGAAGGCGGGCGGCGATGGCCACCGAAGGGGCGATCACGGAGCCGGAAAGCGGGGCGGCCACTCGCACGGCGCGTGTACCCAAGTACTACCGACTCAAGCGGCACTTGCTCGACATGACCGAGACACTGCCGCCCGGCACCCCGGTCCCGCCGGAGCGCACGCTCGCGGCCGAATTCGACACCTCACGGACCACCGTCCGACAAGCCCTCCAGGAACTGGTCGTAGAGGGACGACTGGAGCGGATCCAGGGCAAAGGCACCTTCGTCGCCAAGCCCAAGGTCTCCCAGGCCCTGCAACTCACCTCCTACACGGAGGACATGCGGGCACAGGGACTGGAACCGACCTCCCAGCTCCTGGACATCGGCTACGTGACGGCCGACGACACCCTCGCCGGGCTGCTGAAGATCAACACGGGCGGACGGGTGCTGCGCATCGAGCGGCTGCGCCTCGCCAGCGGCGAGCCGATGGCCATCGAGACCACCCACCTGTCGGCCAAGCGCTTCCCCGCGCTGCGCCGTTCGCTCGCCAAGTACACCTCCCTCTACACGGCCCTCGCCGAGGTGTACGACGTGCACCTGGCCGAGGCCGAGGAGACCATCGAGACCTCGCTGGCCACCCCGCGCGAGGCCGGTCTGCTCGGCACCGACGTCGGCCTGCCGATGCTGATGCTCTCCCGGCACTCCCTGGACGCCGACGGCGAGCCGGTGGAGTGGGTGCGGTCCGTGTACCGCGGCGACCGCTACAAGTTCGTCGCCAGGCTCAAGCGGCCCGCCGTCTGACGATCGGCGCCCTATAAAAAGTTGCCCCATACCGATATACGGACGGGGTCTTACGTTCACCGGGCAATCCCCCGTAGATTCCCTGCGCTTACGCAGATGATCGACGAGGGGACGAGGGTCATGCCTGAACCGGAAGCAACAGGGACACAACAGGCCGGAACACAAAAGGACGTGGCGGGTCCGGGCACCACTCCGGGCTCGCCCTCTCCGAAGTCCATCGCCGTGTGGGTGCTCGTCGGACTCGTCGGCGCCCTCGGCTGGGCCGTACTGGCCCTCTCCCGCGGCGAGGAGATCTCCGCCGCCTGGCTGCTCGCCGCCGCGCTCGGCTCGTACGCGATCGGCTACCGCTTCTACTCGCGCTTCATCGCGAACCGCGTACTGAAGGTGGACAAGACGCGGGCCACCCCCGCCGAACGCCTTGACAACGGTGTCGACTTCCACCCCACCGACCGGCGCGTGCTCTTCGGCCACCACTTCGCCGCCGTCGCCGGCGCCGGCCCGCTCGTCGGTCCCGTGCTCGCCGCGCAGATGGGCTACCTGCCGGGCACCATCTGGATCGTCGCGGGCGTCATCTTCGCCGGCGCCGTCCAGGACATGGTCACCCTGTTCTTCTCCACCCGCCGCGACGGCCGCTCGCTCGGCCAGATGGCCCGGGACGAGATCGGCCCCGTGGGCGGAGCCGCCGCCCTGATCGCCGTGTTCGCCATCATGATCATCCTGCTGGCGGTGCTGGCACTGGTCATCGTGAACGCGCTGGCGCACTCCCCCTGGGGCGTGTTCTCCATCGGCATGACCATCCCGATCGCCCTCTTCATGGGCTTCTACCTGCGCGTGCTGCGGCCGGGCCGGGTCACCGAGGTCTCCGTCATCGGCGTGGTGCTGCTGCTGATCGCGATCGTCGCGGGCGGCTGGGTCGCCGAGTCCTCCTTCGCGGGCACCTTCACGCTGGAGAAGGAGACACTGGTCGTCTGGATGGTCGCGTACGGCTTCGTCGCGTCGGTGCTGCCGGTGTGGATGCTGCTCGCGCCCCGCGACTACCTCTCCACCTTCATGAAGATCGGCACCATCGCGCTGCTCGCGCTGGGCGTGGTCATCGCCATGCCGACGCTTAAGATGCCCGCGGTCACCGACTTCGCCGCGCGCGGCGACGGCCCGGTCTTCGCCGGGTCGATGTTCCCGTTCGTCTTCATCACCATCGCGTGCGGGGCCCTGTCCGGCTTCCATTCGCTGGTGTCCTCGGGCACCACCCCGAAGATGATCCAGAAGGAGACCCAGGTCCGGGTCATCGGCTACGGCTCGATGCTCACCGAGTCCTTCGTCGCCGTCATGGCGATCATCGCGGCCTCCATCATCGAGCCGGGCCTGTTCTTCGCGGTGAACTCCCCCGGCGGCGTCGTCGGCACCACCGTCCAGACCGCCTCGCAAGCGGTGACGAACTTCGGTTTCGCCATCAGCCCGGAAGCCCTCGCGAAGGCCGCGACGGACGTGGAGGAAGCCACCCTGCTGTCCCGTACGGGCGGCGCGCCGACCTTCGCACTCGGAATGTCGGAGATCTTCTCGTCCGTGTTCGGCGGGGCCGGAATGAAGGCCTTCTGGTACCACTTCGCCATCATGTTCGAGGCGCTGTTCATCCTCACCACGCTCGACGCGGGCACCCGCGTCGGACGGTTCATGCTCCAGGACACCCTGGGCAACGTGCACAAGTCCTTCAAGGACGTCAGCTGGAAGCCGGGCGTGTGGCTGGCGAGCGCCGTCGTCGTCGGCGGCTGGGGCTACTTCCTGTGGGTCGGCATCAAGGACCCGCTGGGCGGCATCAACCAGCTCTTCCCGCTGTTCGGCATCGCGAACCAGCTCCTCGCGGCCGTCGCCCTGGCCGTCTGCACCACGCTGCTGGTCAAGTCCGGCCGGCTCAAGTGGGCCTGGGTGACGGGTGTCCCGCTGGCGTGGGACGTGGCCGTGACGCTCACCGCGAGCTACCAGAAGGTCTTCTCGGACGACGTGAAGGTCGGCTTCTTCGCGCAGCGCGACAAGTACCAGGGCGGGATCGACGCGGGCAAGGTGCTGCCGCCCGCCAAGAACATGGACGACATGCACACCGTGGTCACCAACGCCACGGTGGACGGCGTGCTGTCGGCGCTGTTCGCGGTGCTGATCGTCGTCGTGCTGGCCGACGCGGCCCGTACCTGCTTCAAGGCCATCGCCAACCCCGAGTCGGTACGGCTCTCCGAGGTCCCGTGGACCGAGTCGAAGATCATCGCCCCGGCCGGGCTGATCCCGACCGCGGCCGAGCGGGCCGAGCTCACCGCGGCCGGCCTGGACTCGGGCGGCGGACGGGTCAAGGAACCGGCGGCGTCATGAGCCTGCGCGGCGCGCTGGCCCGCGCCCGGTTCTTCGTACGGGAGTTCTCGGGCGAGGCGGCTTACGACCGGTACGTCGCCCACGCCCGCTCCCACGACCCGCAGGCGGCGGTCCCGACCCGGCGCGAGTTCGAACGCGCCCGCACGGACGCCCGCGAGGCGGACCCCCGCGAGGGCTTCCGCTGCTGCTGAGCACCACCTGCTCCGGAGCGAGGCCCCGCCGCATCCCGCGGCGGGGCCTTCGCGCGGCCTCCACACGGCCCTCGCTCAGCCGTCGCGCAGGCCTCGCGCACACTGGGTGCCATGGACATCGTGATCAGGGCGGCGCTGCCCGCCGAGTACGAGCAGCTGGGCGAGATCACCGCGCAGGCGTACGTGGGCGACGGGCTCCTCGGTTCCGGCGAGGCGTTCTACGTGGCCGTGCTGCGCGATGTCGCCGGCCGGGCCGCCGACGGCGAGGTGCTCGTGGCCGTCGACGAGGGCGGGCTGCTCGGCGGCGTGACCTTCGCCCCGCCCGGAAGTCCGCTGGCCGACATCGCCGGGCCCGGGGAAGCGGAGTTCCGGATGCTGGCCGTCTCCCGGGAAGCGCGGGGACGCGGCACGGGCGAGGCCCTCGTGCGCGCCTGCATGGCCCGCGCCCGGGAATCGGAGGGCGTCACGCACCTGGTGCTCTCGACCCAGCGCGGCATGACCGGCGCCCAACGGATCTACGAGCGGCTCGGCTTCGTCCGCACTCCGGAGCGGGACTGGGCGCCGGTTCCCGGCCTGACACTGCTCACCTACCGCCTGGAGCTGTAGCCGCGCCGACACAACATGTGGGGGGTCGCGCAAGTGCGGCCCCCCACATGTATGCTCATGCCTGCTGTCGCCGCAGGGGAATCCGGTGCGAATCCGGAACTGTCCCGCAACGGTATGAAAAGTCCGAGGACCTGCCGACAGTGCGCCCGGGTCGACCGAACCGGGTGCCGATACGTCCGGGCCTCGCGGTTGGGCCGGTGGACGCCATGCGGTGTACGCGTTCCTGGCACGCCCGCATGCGCCTCCCCGCGCCCGCCCGCCGTCGACCGGGCCGAGCGAGGGAGAGCTCCCGCCGTGACCATCGCGCCTTCCGCACCGCGCGCCGAGTCCGTTTCTGGCGACAACACCGAGGGCCCGGGGGCCACGCTGCTGCGTACCCTCACCGAACTGACGGCGGACCTCCCCGACACCGACCCCGGCCGGGTCGCCGCCGCCGCGCTGCGCGGCCGCAGCGCCGCCGCGGACGACGCCGAACTGCGCGGCCTGGCCACCGAGGCCGCCGCCGGCCTGATCTCCGAGGACCCGGCGTACTCCAAGCTCGCCGCACGACTGCTGACGCTGGCCGTCCGCGACGAGGCCGCCGGCCAGGGCTCCACCTCCTTCTCCGGCTCCGTCGAGGTCGGCCACCGCGAGGGGCTGATCGCCGACCGCACCGCCGAGTTCGTCCGCGCCCACGCGGCCCGCCTGGACGCGCTCGTCGAACACACCCTCGCCGAGGGCGCCGACGACCGCTTCGGCTTCTTCGGCCTGCGCACCCTGCACAGCCGCTACCTGCTGCGCCACCCCATCACCCGCCAGGTGATCGAGACCCCGCAGTACTTCATGCTGCGCGTGGCCTGCGGCCTCGCCGCGGACGAGTCGGTCGCGGCCGTCGAGGAAGTCGCCTCCCTCTACCGGCTGATGAGCCGCCTCGACTACCTGCCGTCCTCCCCCACGCTCTTCAACTCCGGCACCCGGCACCCGCAGATGTCCTCCTGCTACCTGCTGGACTCCCCGCTGGACGAGCTCGACTCGATCTACGACCGCTACCACCAGGTCGCGCGGCTGTCGAAGCACGCGGGCGGCATCGGCCTCTCGTACTCCCGCATCCGCGCCCGCGGTTCGCTGATCCGCGGCACCAACGGCCACTCCAACGGCATCGTGCCGTTCCTGAAGACGCTGGACGCCTCCGTCGCCGCCGTGAACCAGGGCGGCCGCCGCAAGGGCGCCGCCGCCGTCTACCTGGAGACCTGGCACGCGGACATCGAGGAGTTCCTGGAGCTCCGCGACAACACCGGTGAGGACCAGCGCCGTACGCACAACCTGAACCTGGCCCACTGGGTGCCGGACGAGTTCATGCGCCGCGTGAACGCCGACGCCGACTGGTCGCTGTTCTCCCCGGCCGACGTGCCCGAGCTGGTCGACCTGTGGGGCGACGCGTTCGACGCCGCCTACCGCAAGGCCGAGGCGGACGGCCTGGCCCGCAAGACCATGCCCGCCCGCGACCTGTACGGCCGGATGATGCGCACCCTCGCGCAGACCGGCCAGGGCTGGATGACCTTCAAGGACGCCTCCAACCGCACGGCGAACCAGACCGCCGAGCCGGGCACGGTCGTGCACTCCTCCAACCTCTGCACCGAGATCATCGAGGTCACCAACGACGGCGAGACGGCCGTCTGCAACCTCGGCTCCGTCAACCTCGGCGCCTTCGTCGTCGACGGCGAGATCGACTGGGAGCGGATCGACGAGACCGTCCGCACCGCCGTCACCTTCCTCGACCGCGTGGTGGACATCAACTTCTACCCGACCGAGCAGGCGGGCCGCTCCAACGCCCGCTGGCGGCCGGTCGGCCTGGGCGCCATGGGTCTCCAGGACGTCTTCTTCAAGCTGAAGCTGCCCTTCGACTCCCCCGAGGCGAAGGCCCTGTCCACGAAGCTCTCCGAGCGCATCATGCTGGCCGCGTACGAGGCCTCCTGCGACCTCGCCGAGCGCAGCGGCCCGCTGCCGGCCTGGGAGCAGACCCGCACCGCGCGCGGCGTCCTGCACCCGGACCACTACGACGTCGAGCTGAACTGGCCGGAGCGCTGGGACGCGCTGCGCGCCCGCGTCGCGAAGACCGGCATGCGCAACTCGCTGCTCCTCGCCATCGCCCCGACGGCGACGATCGCCTCGATCGCCGGCGTGTACGAGTGCATCGAGCCGCAGGTCTCCAACCTCTTCAAGCGCGAGACGCTCAGCGGTGAGTTCCTCCAGGTCAACGGCTACCTGGTGGAGGAGCTGAAGCAGCTCGGCGTGTGGGACGCCCAGACCCGCGAGGCCCTGCGCGACTCCTCC
This sequence comes from Streptomyces sp. NPDC059874, assembly GCF_042731135.1. NCBI lineage: Bacteria > Bacillati > Actinomycetota > Actinomycetes > Kitasatosporales > Streptomycetaceae > Streptomyces > Streptomyces sp. NPDC059874. The sequence continues at coordinate 18,161 of NZ_JBHWJY010000086.1, read as the reverse complement.
GGTTCGGTCCAGGGCTTCGGCTGGATCCCGGCCGAGGTCCGCGAGCTGTACCGCACGGCGTGGGAGATCCCGCAGCGCGGCCTGATCGACATGGCGGCGGCCCGTACGCCGTTCCTCGACCAGTCCCAGTCGCTGAACCTGTTCCTGGAGACGCCCACCATCGGCAAGCTCAGCTCGATGTACGCGTACGCCTGGAAGCAGGGCCTGAAGACCACGTACTACCTGCGCTCGCGCCCGGCGACGAAGATCGCCCGCGCCGCACAGGCCGCCACCACCCCCGTGACCCTCCCGCAGGCCGTCGACGCCGACGCTCTGGCCTGCTCCCTTGAGAACCCCGAGTCCTGCGAGGCCTGCCAGTAATGAGCACCACCCAGTCCGACAAGAACCTCCTGGACCCGGGCTTCGAGCTCACGCTCCGCCCCATGCGCTACCCGGACTTCTACGAGCGCTACCGGGACGCGATCAAGAACACCTGGACGGTGGAGGAGGTCGACCTCCACTCGGACGTCGCCGACCTCGCGAAACTGACGCCGGCCGAGCAGCACATGATCGGCCGTCTGGTCGCGTTCTTCGCGACGGGCGACTCGATCGTCTCGAACAACCTGGTGCTCACCCTCTACAAGCACATCAACTCCCCGGAGGCGCGCCTGTACCTGTCGCGCCAGCTGTTCGAGGAGGCCGTGCACGTCCAGTTCTATCTGACGCTGCTCGACACCTACCTGCCGGACCCGGACGACCGCGCGGCGGCCTTCGACGCGGTCGAGGAGATCCCCTCCATCCGCGAGAAGGCGCAGTTCTGCTTCAAGTGGATGGACTCGGTCGAGAAGATCGACCGCCTGGAGACGCAGGCCGACCGCCGCCGCTTCCTGCTGAACCTGATCTGCTTCGCCGCGTGCATCGAGGGCCTGTTCTTCTACGGCGCCTTCGCGTACGTGTACTGGTTCCGCTCCCGCGGCCTGCTGCACGGCCTGGCCACCGGCACCAACTGGGTGTTCCGGGACGAGAGCTGCCACATGGACTTCGCCTTCGCGGTCATCGACACCGTCCGCAAGGAGGAGCCGGAACTCTTCGACGACGAACTCCAGCAGCAGGTCACCGACATGCTGAAGGAGGCCGTGGAGGCGGAGCTGCAGTTCGGCCGCGACCTGTGCGGCGACGGCCTGCCGGGCATGAACACCGAGTCGATGCGCGAGTACCTGGAGTGCGTCGCGGACCAGCGCCTGATCCGCCTGGGCTTCCCGGCGGTGTACGGCTCGCAGAACCCGTTCTCCTTCATGGAGCTGCAGGGCGTCCAGGAGCTGACGAACTTCTTCGAGCGTCGCCCGTCGGCCTATCAGGTCGCGGTCGAGGGCACGGTCGACCTGGACGAGGACTTCTGAGCCTTCCGGATCGAACGGGCCGAACGGCCCGAACGGGCCGAACGGGCCCCGCGTATCTCTGATCGGCCGGCGGCTGCTTCGCGCAGCTGCCGGTCGATTCCGCGTTCACGGGCGATTCCGTACAGGGAGGGCCCCAGGAGGAGTGCGGCGACGGCCAGGACGACGAGGTAGTTCACGAGCGTGTTCATGACTCCACTCTCGCGAGACCGCGGAAAACCGGACAGTGGCAGGACTGTCATGGAAGTACGAATTACTGCCACACTGGAGCCATGCCTCTGAACAACGTGGCCGTGGCCGTGGTCAACGGCGTCGCCCCCTTCGAGCTGGGCATCTTCTGCGAGGTCTTCGGGATCGATCGCAGCACGATGGGCCTGCCGACGTACGAGTTCGCCGTGTGCGCCGTCGAGGACAATCCGCTGCCCGTCGGCGACGGACACTTCAGCCTCACGCTCCCCCACGGGCCCGAGCGGCTGGAGGAGGCGGACCTGATCTGTCTGCCCGCCGACCGGGAGGCGCCCACCCGCGACTACCCCGAGGCCCTGCTGGCCGCCCTGAACCGGGCCGTGGACCGGGGTGCGCGGCTGCTGAGCGTGTGCAGCGGCGCCTTCATGCTCGGTGCGGCCGGGCTGCTCGACGGCCGCCGCTGCACCACGCACTGGATGCACGCGCCCGCCCTGACGCGCCGCTACCCGCGCGCCCTGGTCGACCCCGACGTGCTGTACGTGGACGAGGGCCAGGTGATCACCGCGGCCGGCACCGCCTCCGGGATCGACGCGTGCCTGCACGTCGTACGGCAGGAGCAGGGCGCCGAGGTGGCCAACACCATCGCGCGGCGGATGGTCGTACCGCCCCACCGGGACGGCGGGCAGGCCCAGTTCATCCAGCGGCCGCTCCCCCGCACGGCCTGCGACACCGTGGGCGAGGTGATCGGGTGGATGGCCCGCCACCTGGAGGACGAGATCACCGTCGAGCAGCTCGCCGAGCGCGCGCACATGTCACCGCGTACGTTCGCCCGCCGCTTCCTCCAGGAGACCGGCACCACCCCCTACCAGTGGGTGCTGCGCCAGCGGGTCCTGCTCGCCCAGGAGCTGCTGGAGACCACCGACGAGACCGTCGACGCGATCGCGGGTCGCTGCGGCTTCGGCAACGCGGCCGCCCTGCGCCACCATTTCCTGCGGACGCTGGGCACCACCCCGAACTCCTTCAGGCGTACGTTCCGCGGCCCGCGGGCCGCCGCCTGACCGGGTTCCGCACGTACGCGCACATGCCGCAGGCCCCGCTCCGGGACGTCGGAGCGGGGCCCTGCGGCGTGCGTGCTCGTGGCGCGAGCGGCGATCAGGCGTTCGGGACGGTCTCGTAGCGCGGGGTGCCCTCTTCCATCTGCCGCAGGGCGTCCTTGCGGTCCCGCTTCGAGAGCCGGTCGATGTACAGGTACCCGTACAGGTGGTCCGTCTCGTGCTGGAGGCAGCGCGCGAAGTAGCCGGTGCCGCGCACCTTGATCGGGTTGCCCTGGGCGTCCTGGCCCTCGACCTCGGCGTAGTCCGGGCGGGCCAGCGAGGCGTAGGCGGTCGGGACCGACAGGCAGCCCTCGTTGGAGTCGTCCAGAACCCGGGCGCCCGCCGGGAGCTCGACGAGCTTCGGGTTGATCACGACACCGGTGTGGCGCACGCCGTCGTCGTCCGGGCAGTCGTAGACGAAGACCTTGGCGTCCACGCCGATCTGGTTGGCGGCCAGGCCCACGCCCTCGGCGGCCTTCTGGCTGGCGAACATGTCGTCGATCAGCTGCGCCAGCTCGTCGCCGAACTCGGTGACGTCCTTGCACTCGCGGTGCAGGACCGGGTTGCCGACGACGGTGATCGGGCGGGCGGTGCCGCGCTCACGGTGGGCGAGCTCGCGCTCGGCACAGTCCTCCGTGTCCACGACGTACCCGTCGTTCACGATCTCGACAACCTCGTTCTCCTGCTGCGACATGTCCGCCGTACGCCTTCCGTAAGTCCAAGTCATCGATGATCGCCGATGGCCACCGATGTGCCCGTACAGCCTACGGCCCCGGCTCAGCAGACTTCTTCGAGATCCCGCCACTCGCGGGTGTCCGGGCTGTCCGCGACCCAGCCGTCGAGCAGACCGCGCACCAGACCGGCCGGGGCCGCGATGCCGCATTCGCGCTCGGGCACCCACAGCGAGCCGGAACCGGCCGTACGGTGCCCCAGCGGGCCGGGATGCCCCGGCTCGCTGTGGTCGTGCGGATCCAGGTGTTCGCCGTCGCCCTCGTCGCTCGGCATCTCGCTCTCCGAACAAGTCCGGCACAGCAGCCGCACCGACGAGGACCAGTCCTCGGCGGCGAAGCCGGCGTCCGCGGCGAGCTGCTCCAGCGCGTCACGGTCCGCTTCCCCGGCCGCTTCCAGCAGCACCACCCACGTCGGCACCGGCGACGGCGCCCACAGCTCGATCTCGTCGAAGACGGGGTACGAAGGGCCGGCCGCGGTGATCCGCTCGCCGTGCGGGACCCCGTCGTGCAGCACGACCTCGCCCCAGCGCCGCCCCGAGGAGGGCAGCGGGATGGAGAGGACCTCCAGCCGGGCCGGGTCCAGCCTGCGCCCCCAGACGACCTCGGCCTCGCCCTCCGGCGACAGGCGGACGGCCGCGCTGCCGAGCTCCATGCCCACCGGTTCGCCGTTGCCACCCGCGCCGTGGGGGTCTCCGGGCACCTTCAGCCCGTACGCCTGCCAGGCCCGACGGGCCAGCGGCCAGTCCTGGAGCGCGGTGGCGGCGATGCCGACGTTCCACCAGTCCGGGGCGCCGGTCTCACGGTCCAGAAGGGCCACGGCGCGCAGCCCGGCGGCCCGCGCCTGCTCCCAGTCGTGCCGGAACTTGTGCAGCAGGGCCAGGTTGAACCAGGACTCGGACAGCCAGGGTTCCAGGTCCGCCGCCCTGGTCAGGAGCGCACCCGCGTCCTCGTACCGACCGTCGCCGATCAGCGTGAACGCGCGGTCGGTGGCCTGCCGCCACGAGGCGGACGGCCTATGCCGTACCTTCCCGAAGATCCTCACGATTCCCGCCTGCCTGGGGCACCTCCCAGCGGTGGCTGGGGGACTACGGTGCATCCTTGCGGACACTCTCACGGTCACTCTTACTGGCATCCAACCATGCCCACTCGGACGGGCGCTCATTACCCATGGGTTACCCCGGTGGGACAGGAACAACTCTGTCACGCCCACCCCTGGCCAGAACCCTCGCCAGGCACTCCACGACCTCGGGCTGGTAGTCGCGCCCGGTGCCCAGGCGCAGGTGCTCCAGGGCGGCCAGTGAGCCGGCCGGGTGACGGCTCCCGCCCACCAGGTCGTCGTACGCGTTCACCGCGCGCACGATGCGAGCGGCGACGGGCTGGTCACGGTAAGGGTCCGCCTGCCGCTCCACCACCACGGCGACCTCGGCGGGCACCCCGGTCTGCCGGGCGACCTCCCCGCCCAGCGCGGCGATGCGGCGGGCCTCGGCGGCGGGCAGCTCGGCGGTGGCCCCGGCCGGGACCGGGTCCACGAGGGAGAGCTGCCCGATGTCGTGCATCAGGGCGGCGTACTCCAGCACCGTGAGCTCCCGCTCCGACAGGCCCAGCTCCCGGCCGACGGCGCAGCTCAGGGCGGCCACCCGGCGGGCGTGGCCGGGCGCGGTGTAGCCGGCGATCTCGGTGGCGCGGGCCAGGGAGGTGATGGTCTGGCGGTAGGTGGTGCGGATCGCGGTGATCCGGTGGAAGGACATCTGCGTCAGCAGCAGGGGCACGCTGAAGACGGGGATGGCCCACAGGCCGGCGACGGCCGCGCCGAGCGCCATCACGACGCCGGTGGCGCAGATCGCCGAGCCGATGCCGAGCTGGGCCCGGAGCTCGTCGCGCAGCAGGGGCCCGTACGGCCAGCCGGTCCGGGCCCCGGCGAGCGCGGCGGCGATCACGGCGTCGCACAGGGCGGTGAGGCCGAGGAGGCAGAGCAGGAAGAGGACGAGGTACGGGCCCTGGCCGACCCACTCACCGAGGCGGCCGGAGTTGTAGAGCGGCTGGAAACAGACGGCGGCGAAGGTGACGGCGAGGACCCGGCGGGACAGGTGGTCGAGGGCGGGGCCGCGACCGCGGGCGATGTGCGGGACGCTTCCGGCGAGTGCGGCCGCGACGACGACGGCGACGATCTGGAGCACCCCGTGGTGGGTGGGCTGCCCGGCGTTCTGGCCGAGCAGGGCGTACGCGAGGGCCCCGGCGGAGGCGAGGGGCGCGGGCCGGCGGTCGACGCCCTCGTCCTGGTGGCCCGTGTGCCGGTCCCGGCGGGCGAGCTCGCCGATGGTGATGAGGATGCCGAAGGCCAGGGCGATGCCGGGCTCGACGAGCCCGTTCCACAGGGTGTGTCCCAGTGCGGCGACGGTGAGCGCGCCGGCGGCTCCCCGGACCCCCCACACGGCCCACGTCCTCACTGGGCCCCCTTGGCCCGGGCGGCGTCCCCGGTCACCCCGACGCCGCCGGAGGGCGGCACGGCACCCTGTGCGGGGAGGGCGGCCAGGGGCCCCGGCGCGCTCGGTGCGCCCGCCGCGTCGGCGCCGCCGCCGGTACCGGCCGTGGCGCCGGTACCGCTCGGGATCACCTGGAGGTCCTCGTCGGAGGTGACCACGGGATGCCAGCCGTGCCGGCCGATGGCTTCGGTCAGGGCGTGGACCATCGCCGGGTCGAACTGGGCCCCGGCGCACCGCTCCAGCTCGGCGAGGGCGGTCGCCACCGGCCGGCCCCGGCTGTAGGAGCGGGTGGAGGTCATCGCGTCGAAGGCGTCGGCCACCGCCACCACCCGGGCCAGCACCGGGATCTGCTCGCCGGTCAGCCCGTACGGGTAGCCCGAGCCGTCGACCCGTTCGTGGTGGTGCAGGATCGCGGCCCGGGCCTCGCCGAGGAAGCCGATGCCGCGCACCATCTCGTGCCCGTACTCGGGGTGCAGTTCGATGATCCGACGCTCTTCCGGGGTGAGCGGCCCGTCTTTGCGCAGCAGCCGGGTCGGGACGCCGAGTTTGCCGACGTCGTGCAGGATCCCGGCGATGCGGACGACTTCGAGGCGGTCCTCGGCCATGCCCAGCTCGCGGGCGATCATCGCCGAGGCCTGGCCGACCCGCTCGCTGTGGCCGCGGGTGTAGCGGTCCTTGATGTCCACGGCCTGGACGAGGGCGCGGATGGTGGCCCGATGGGCGGCGCGCTCGCGGTGGTACTGGGCGAAGACCCAGCAGGAGATGTACATCGGCAGCAGCACGAGCAGTGCGGCCGGAAGCCCGTAGGGGCTGCGCCACATGACGGCCATCATCAGTCCGGCGAGGCCGTGGACGCAGTGCGGAGCGAGGGACCGGGTGAGCAGGCCGCGCCAGGCCGTCATGGCGGGCCGGCGTTCGGCGGCGGCCAGGATGCCCCCGTCGAGGGCGGTGAGCACGAGGCAGAAGGCGGTGGCCGCGGCCGCCGCGGGAAGCAGTACGTACGGGAAGTCGGCCACCCATTGAGGCGGCCCGGAGCCTCCGGCGGATCCGCCGCCCAGGGCGGCCGGGCCGCGCAGCAGCCCGTAGGTCTGCCCGGCGGCCCAGGCCGCCATCGAGTGCTGCGCGCCGTGCCAGACGCGCCGTACCCAGGCGGGCCGCTGGACCACGGTCCCCGCGAGCCCGCCGGGCAGTGCCACGAGCGCGGCGGCGGCGGGCGGGAGCAGGAAGACGGCGGCCAGCAGCACCGGGAAGAAGGCCCCGATGCCCTCGGGGACCCGGCCGGCCGGCAACGGGCAGACCTTGACGAGTTCGCAGCCGAGGTAGAGCACGGCGAGCGTGCCCAGGGCGGCCCAGGGCGTGCCCGGGTCCGTGAAGGCCGGAGCGACGCACGCGACGGCTCCGAGGACGGCGCACAGGATGTATGCCCGCGCCCCCGGCGGAAGTACCCGCATGGCGCTCTCCTCCCCCTGTGCCGTGCAAGCCAGGTACCGAATCAAACCAGTACCGAATGGGGAGAATAAGTGGGGCCCCGAGCGAGGTGGGCCACATTTTCGGATTGCGCCAAGCGGGCGCCCCCGGATTAGCACGTTCGGGTGAACGAAGTGCCCTTCCGGGGGCGGCTGTTCAAACGCCGGGGGCGGCAGTTCAAACGGCTGACCGCCGAGTCAGCCTGTGACCGGATTCTCTGCCGTGACGTCGTGGTCGGGCACGGCCTGGCCCGATCTGATCAGCTCGATCCGGCCCATCACCTTCGAGCGCAGGTCGGTCGGCACGTCGTCCGACCCGCAGCAGCGCTTGACCAGCTTCTTCACGGCCTGCTCCAGGCCGTACTTCTCCAGACAGGGGTTGCACTCGCCGAAGTGTGTCTCGAACTTCGTGCAGTCACTGTCGGGCATCTCGTGGTCGAGGAACTCATAAAGGTGGTCCAGGACCTCAGAGCAGTCCGTCTCGTGCGGCTCTCCGCAACTCATGAGCCCGAGCCTTTCCGGTCGTTCGACTCTCCCGCGCCGGCGGGCACCAGCCCGCGCTCACGGGCATAGTCCTCCAGCATTCCGCGGAGTTGACGGCGGCCACGGTGCAGTCGCGACATGACCGTACCGATGGGTGTACCCATGATGTCGGCGATCTCCTTGTACGCAAAGCCCTCTACGTCGGCAAGGTAGACCGCGATGCGGAACTCCTCCGGAATGGCCTGGAGCGCTTCCTTCACATCCGAATCGGGCAAGTGGTCGAGCGCCTGCGATTCGGCGGAACGCAAGCCGGTCGACATGTGCGACTCGGCGCGCGCGAGCTGCCAGTCCTCGATCTCCTCCGCGGCGCTGCGCTGGGGCTCGCGCTGCTTCTTGCGGTAGGAGTTGATGAACGTGTTGGTCAGAATGCGGTACAGCCAGGCCTTCAGGTTGGTGCCCTCGCGGAACTGGTGGAAGGACGCGTATGCCTTCGCGTACGTCTCCTGGACCAGGTCCTCGGCGTCGGCCGGGTTGCGCGTCATGCGCAGCGCGGCCGAGTACATCTGGTCGAGGTAGCCGAGGGCGTCCCGCTCGAAGCGCGCGTTGCGCTCCGGGGTCGTCTCCTCCGCGTGGCCTTCGTCGGTCCCAGCGACAGGACCCACCTCCTCCGACTGCGTGGCGGCTCCGAAAGCGGATCCGCTCGAATCGGAGAATAGTCGACCTTCCCGGCCCTCCGCCGCCCGAAGCGTGCTGCGCTTGGGCGCCGGCAGAACCGTCCAGTCCAGGTCAACGTCATGCGTCCGGCTCTGGCTGATGACCTGGGTCATGCGCTCCCTCTCCTCCGACGATTTCCCGTACGTACCGACATCCGGCACAACAGAAGGGCCGGGCAACACATTCCCGGGAAGGTGACGGACTTCGTGCGGGATTCAGACGGGGAGCGCCGAGAGCCATTCCGAGACGGCCTCGGTGATCACCTGGAGAACCTCGTCCTGGGTGAGGTCGGCCTTCTTCGGCACGGCGAATCCGTGGTCCGCGTACGGGACCTCCACCAGCGCGTGATCGCCCGCGGGGAATTCCTCGGGGCGCCCGAAGGGGTCCCGGCCGCCCTGGACCACGAGGGTGGGCCGTCCGGCCCCGGTGAGCTCCTCGGCGCGGGACTTCTCGGGCCGGCCCGGCGGGTGCAGCGGGAACGCCAGCGCCAGCACCCCGGCCGCGCCCAGTTCGGCGGCGGTGCGGCAGGCCACCCGGGCCCCGGCGCTGCGGCCGCCCGCGACCACCGGCAGGCCGGGCTTCGCGAGGACCGGCCACAGCCCGCGCCAGCCCTCGTCCAGCACCTTGGGCGCGGCGGCGACCTTCTTCCCGGCGACCCGCCAGGGCTGTTCCACCAGCGCCACGGTGATGCCGCGGGCGGGCAGGGCGGCCGCCAGCGCCCGCAGGTCGCGGGCTTCGATGCCGCCGCCCGCGCCGTGACCGACGGCGAGCACGAGCTTCGCCTTCGGTGCGGTGTGCCAGGTGACGCGGGCCTCGCCCGCCGGGGTGTCGACGCTCTCGGTACGGGTGCTCATGGAGCCCATCCTGCCCCGGTCAGAAGAGGGTGGCTTCTTCCGGCGCGGCCAGTTCCGTGAGCAGCTCGGGCCCGTTGTTGCGTACGTTGCTCGCGGCGGTGGACACCGGGTAGGCCCGCATCAGGCCGCCCGGCGGGGGCGCGAGGAGGTCGCGCAGTGAGCCCTCGGTGTCGGTGTTCGCGGGGTCCAGCCAGGCATCCCAGCGGTCCGCGGTGAGCATGAGGGGCATCCGCGGGTGGATGTCGGAGAGCGAGCGGGGTCCCTCGGCCGGCGCCACGGCCAGTGGCGTGGTCTCGGCTTCGGTGGTGATCACCGAGCAGGTGGCCCACCAGGCCCGGGGGTGCTGGTCGGGCAGGGTCCGGTCGCGCCAGAACTCGTATATCCCGGCCATGGCGAAGACGGAGCCGTCGGCGGGGAGGACGAAGTAGGGCTGCTTGCGGGCCCGCTTCTTCTTGCCCTCCACCTCCAGCTGCCGCTCGTCGTGGGCGGTGACCCACTCGTAGTAGCCGTCGGCGGGGACGATGCAGCGGCGCTGGGCGAAGGGGCGGCGGAAGGAGGGCTTCTCGGCGAGCGTCTCGGAGCGGGCGTTGATCATCCGGGCGGCGCCGTCCGGGTTCTGCGCCCAGGAAGGGACCAGCCCCCATTTCAGGACGCGCAGCTGGCGAACCGGACCGCGGTCGGGTGCGTCTTTCAGAGGACGGTCGAGGACCACGTGGACCTCTTTCGTCGGCGCCACGTTCCAGTCGGGGGCCAGGGTCTCCGTCGGTTCCCACCGCTCGATGCCGAAGGCCTCCACCAGTTCCTCGGGCCCACGACCAGCTGCATACCTTCCGCACATGCCTGCCACACTGCCATGTCCCAAGAACACGACCACAAGGAGTCCGCCACTTCATGGACAGCAGCACGATGGCCGGCCTGTGGGACCGGCTCACGGGTATACAGACGCCGCCCGAGCAGTGGCTGGTCATCGCGACCGGCCTGGTCGCACTGGCCGTCGTGGGGTACGGCCCGGTGTGGCGGGTGTCGCGCAACGCGGTGACCATCGCCCACGAGGGCGGGCACGGCCTGCTGGCCCTGCTGACCCGGCGCCGCCTCGACGGGATACGGCTGCACTCCGACACCAGCGGGGTGACGCTCAGCTGGGGCAAGCCGACCGGCGTCGGGATGATCCTGACGGCCGCGGCCGGGTACACGGCGCCCTCGCTGCTCGGGCTCGGCGGGGCGCTGCTGCTGTCCGCGCACCGGATCACGCTGCTGCTGTGGGTGGCGACCGCCCTGTTGGCGGCGATGCTGGTGAAGATCCGGAACGCGTACGGGGCGCTGACGGTGGTGCTGGCCGGCGGGACGTTCGTGCTGGTGTCCTGGCTGGCCTCGGCGGAGGTGCAGTCCGTCTTCGCGTACGCGGTGGTGTGGTTCCTGCTGCTGGGCGGGGTCCGGCCGGTGTTCGAGCTGGGGTCCAAGCGCCGCCGTGGTGGGGCGCCCGATTCGGACGCGGACCAGCTGGGTCGGCTCACGCACCTTCATCCGGTGGTGTGGCTGCTCTTCTTCCACGTGGTCGCGCTGTGTTCGCTGATCGGCGGCGGGCGCTGGCTTCTCGACCTCTGAGACTGTCCGGCCGTACGACGGTGATCAAGATCCGGGGGCGTACGGAGCCACTAAAGTGGGGGCCATGACCGAGACCCCCGAACACCCCACCCTCTGGCCCGCTCCGCTCGCCGAAGCGGCCGTCCACGCCACTGTCACGGTGCCGGGCTCCAAATCGGTCACCAACCGTGCCCTGGTCCTGGCCGCGCTGGCCGCCGAGCCGGGCTGGGTGCGCCGCCCGCTGCGCTCGCGCGACTCCCAGCTGATGTCGGACGCGCTGCGCGCGATGGGCGTGGGCATCGAGGAGACGGTCTCCTCCAGCTCCGCGGGCAACGGTGAGAGCGGCGAGGCCTGGCGGATCATCCCGGCGGCCCTGCACGGCCCGACGACCGTGGACGTCGGCAACGCGGGCACGGTCATGCGCTTCCTGCCGCCCGTGGCGACCCTCGCCGACGGCGACATCCGCTTCGACGGTGACCCGCGCTCCTACGAGCGTCCGCTCGGCCAGGTCATCACCGCGCTGCGCACGCTCGGCGCCCGGATCGACGACGACGGCCGGGGCGCGCTGCCCATGACCGTCCAGGGCGGCGGGGCCCTGGAGGGCGGCACGGTCGAGATCGACGCCTCCAACTCCTCGCAGTTCGTCTCGGCGCTGCTGCTCTCCGCCCCGCGCTTCAACCAGGGCGTCGAGGTGCGCCACGTGGGCGGCAACCTGCCGTCGATGCCGCACATCCGGATGACCGTGGAGATGCTGCGCGCGGCGGGCGCCCAGGTCGACACCCCCGAGGCCGGCGGCGAGAAGGACGTGTGGCGGGTCTCCCCCGGCGCACTGCTGGGCCGCGACATGGTCGTGGAGCCGGACCTGTCCAACGCCCAGCCGTTCATGGCCGCGGCCCTGATCACCGGCGGCACGGTCACCATCCCCGACTGGCCGCGCCGCACCACGCAGCCCGGCGACGAGCTGCGCCGCATCTTCACGGAGATGGGCGGCTCGTGCGAGCTGACCGACGAGGGCCTCGTCTTCACCGGCAGCGGCAAGATCCACGGCATCGACGTGGACCTGAGCGAGGTCGGCGAGCTCACCCCGGGCATCGCGGCGGTCGCCGCGCTGGCCGACTCGGAGTCGGTCCTGCGCGGGGTCGCGCACCTGCGGCTGCACGAGACGGACCGGCTGGCCGCGCTGACCAAGGAGATCAACGCGCTCGGCGGCGACGTCACCGAGACCGCGGACGGCCTGCACATCCGCCCGCGCCCGCTGCACGGCGGCGTGTTCCACACGTACGACGACCACCGGATGGCCACCGCGGGCGCGGTGATCGGCCTGGCGGTGGCGGGCGTGCAGATCGAGAACGTGGCGACGACCGCGAAGACCCTGCCGGACTTCCCCAAGATGTGGACAGAAATGCTTTCGGGAGCGGGAGCGTAGGGCCCGTCATGCGCAGGTACGGCAAGCACACCGACGAGGACGACATCCGTCAGCGGCCCAACCCCAAGGGCAACCGGCCGCGGACCAGCATCCGGCCCAAGCACGAGGACGCCTCCGAGGGCTTCGTCCTCACCGTCGACCGCGGGCGGCTGACCTGCCTGGTCGAGGACCGCACGATCACCGCCATGAAGTCCAGGGAGCTGGGCCGCAAGGCGGCGGTGGTCGGGGACCGGGTCTGGATCGTCGGTGACCTGTCCGGCAAGAAGGACACCCTCGCCCGCATCGTGCGGATCGAGGAGCGCAAGTCCGTCCTGCGCCGCACCGCGGACGACGACGACCCGTACGAGCGGGTGGTCGTCGCCAACGCCGACCAGTTGGCCATCGTCACGGCCCTGGCCGATCCGGAGCCGCGGCCCCGGATGATCGACCGCTGCCTGGTGGCGGCGTACGACGCCGGTCTGGAGCCGCTGTTGGTGCTCACCAAGTCCGACCTGACCTCGGCGGACAAGATCCTGGAGATCTACTCGACGCTGGGCGTGAACTACGTCGTCACCAACCGCGAGGAACTCGCGACGGGCGACGCCGCCGACCGGGTCCGCGAGCGCCTCGCCGGCCGGATCACCGCCTTCGTCGGGCACTCGGGCGTCGGCAAGACCACGCTGGTCAACTCGCTGGTCGCGGAGGGCCGTCAGCGCGCCACCGGTCACGTCAACGCGGTGACCGGCCGCGGCCGGCACACCACCACCTCCGCGCTCGCGCTGCCGCTGCCCGCCGGTGACGGCTGGGTCATCGACACGCCCGGCGTGCGCTCCTTCGGCCTGCACCACGTGGACCCGTCCCGCGTGATCCTGGCCTTCCCGGACCTGGTTCCGGGTACGGAGGGGTGCCCGCGCGCGTGCAGCCACGACGAGCAGGACTGCGCGCTCGACAAGTGGGTGGAGGACGGCCACGCGGACCCGGCGCGGCTGTATTCGCTGCGGCGGCTGCTGGAGACGCGGGAGCGTCGCGAGGGCGACTGATCCGCTTCTGATCGTCTCCTGAACGTCCGGTGGGGTTTGGCCCGGCCCGTGTCTGGTAAATGCATAATCGCACCAAGTGACAGGAAGTCACGTGACGCGGGGAGGCATTCGCCATGGCGTGGCTGCTGGTCGTGGTCGCCGGAATCCTGGAGACCGGTTTCGCGGTCTGCCTCAAGCTGTCCCACGGGTTCACCCGGCTGTGGCCGACGATCGCCTTCGCCTGCTTCGCACTCGGCAGCTTCGGCCTGCTCACCCTCGCGCTCAAGAAGCTGGACGTGGGGCCGGCGTACGCGGTGTGGACGGGCATCGGCGCGGCCGGGACCGCCATCTACGGCATGATCTTCCTCGGCGACCTGGTCTCCACCCTCAAGCTCGTCTCGATCACCCTGGTCATCCTCGGGGTGATCGGGCTGCAGCTCTCCGGCTCGGCGCACTGAGCAGCCTGAGCAGCTCGACCGCCCCCGGTTCCTCCCCCGGGGCAACCACGTAGGAGAGCGCGAGCCGCACCGCGAGCTCGCACCGCTGGACGTCCTCCGCGGGCATCAGCGCGGCCGCCGCCCGGTCGCGTACCGCCCGGGCCATTTGACCGGGCCCGGGCGCACGTCCCGGTGAGGGCAGGTCCGGGCCCCAGAACCCGGTCAGCAGCGCCCGTACCAGGGGGTACGACCTGGCCGCCCGCAAGGTCCACTCCGCCACCGCGGCGAGCCGCTCGCCGGTCCGCCCCGGCGTGCCCAGGGCCCGCTCCACCCCGTCGAGGTACCGTTCGCCGTCGCGCCGGATCAGGGCCCTGCCCAGGCCCCCTTTGCCGCCGAACTCGTTGTAGAGGGTCTGCCGGGACACCCCGGCCGAGGCCGCGACGTCCACCATCCGCACGTCCGGCCAGGGGCGCGCCGCGAGCGCCGCTCCCGCCGCCTCCAGCAGGGACTCCCGGGCTGCCGGCATCGTCGCCTCCCCCGTTTGGCTTCACGGCCAGAGTTGACGGGTCGACAGATCCTGTCAAGGGCGCCTCCCCGCCGCACTGTGGACGTCGTTGGTCGGGCCGCGGCAGTCTCGATACTGTTCGGGCATGCCCGAGTATGACGATGACCTGCGCCTTGCCCTCGAACTCGCCGACAAGGCGGACGCCACCACCATGGAGCGCTTCCGCGCCCTCGACCTGGTGGTCGAGACGAAGCCGGACATGACTCCGGTGAGCGAGGCCGACAAGGCCGCCGAGGAGGTCGTCCGGGCCGGCATCGAGGCCGCGCGGCCCGAGGACGCGATCCTGGGCGAGGAGTACGGGCTCAAGGGCAGCGGCCCGCGCCGCTGGGTCGTGGACCCCATCGACGGTACGAAGAACTACGTGCGCGGGGTGCCCGTCTGGGCGACCCTGATCTCCCTGATGGAAGAGGGCGCCGACGGGGTGTTCCGCCCGGTGGTCGGCGTGGTGTCCGCGCCGGCGCTGGGCCGCCGCTGGTGGGCCTCGAAGGGCGGCGGCGCCTACGCGGGCGGCGCGCTCGGCGAGACCGCCGCGCTCACGAAGATCGGCGTGTCGAAGGTGGCCGGGCTCGGCGACGCCTCGTTCGCGTACTCCTCGCTGAGCGGTTGGGAGGAGCAGGGCCGGCTCGCCGGCTTCCTGGACCTGACCCGGGCGTGCTGGCGTACGCGCGGCTACGGCGACTTCTGGCCGTACATGATGGTCGCGGAGGGCTCGCTGGACCTGTGCGCCGAGCCGGAGTTGAACCTGTGGGACATGGCCGCCATCGCGGTGGTGGTCGAGGAGGCCGGCGGCCGCTTCACCAGCCTGGACGGGGTGGACGGCGTGCACGGCGGGAACGCGGCGGCGTCGAACGGACTGCTCCACGAGGAGATGCTGGGCCTGTTGCGCCCGCGCCCCTGACGCTCCCGATACCGAGCGCGCCCCCTTGATGGCCCCGCGTACCCGTGGGAATCTGAGGATCCCCCCGCTTGTGCTTTTGTGAATCTCTTCTCAAGTCTCGGGTCGAGTTCCCAGGGCACCCCCCAAGGCGGTGGGATTCTCCTCAGGAGGTGGCTCTCTTCATGCTCGTCCGTGACGCCATGAGCACCGTGATCCTCACCCTCGGACCCGCCCACACCCTCCGACAGGCGGCCTGCCTGATGTCCGGCCGGCGCGTCGGCGCGGCCGTCGTCCTCGACCCCGACCACAGCGGAATCGGCATCCTGACCGAGCGCGACATCCTCAACTCGATCGGCGCGGGCCACGATCCCGACCGGGAGACCGTGGGCGCGCACACCACCAACAACGTGGTGTTCTGCACTCCGGAAGCCACCTTGCAGGAGGCCGCCGAGGCAATGGCCCACGGCGGCTTCCGGCATCTGATCGTCCTGGAGCACGGCGGCCCGGTGGGCATCGTGTCCGTACGTGACGTCATCCGGTGCTGGACGCCGGCGCGGCGCACGGTTTCCGCCTAGCGCGACGACGCCGGGCCGGAACCCTCCGAAGGGGGGTTCCGGCCCGGCGCCTTGCCACGACAAGCGATCCCGTCAGCCGCGGAGGGCCTGGACCGCGGCTTCGAGCCGCTTGCCGAAGTCACCGTCCGCCTGGCGGAAGTTGTCGATCGCGCGCTCGACGATGTCGTCCCGCGAGACCTTGGCGATGAAGCCGGACAGGTTCTCGATCAGACGGGCCTTCTCGTCCTGCGAGTACAGGCGGTACAGGTTGCCCGCCTGGACGAAGTCGTCGTCCTCGCCGTGGACGGCGGCGGCGTGGTTGCCCGTGCCACCGGTCGCGCCGATGGGCTGCCACAGCGGGCGGTCCGTCTGGTGCGGGCCGCCGAAGCTGTTCGGCTCGTAGTTCTTCGCGCCCTTGTGGCGGCCGTCGTACAGGTGGCCGTCGCGGGAGTTGGTGCGCGCCTCGGTGGCGTGCGGACGGTTCACCGGCAGGTGGTCGGCGTTGATGCCGACGCGGTAGCGGTGGGCGTCGCCGTAACCGAAGAGACGGCCCTGGAGCATCTTGTCGGGGGACGGACCGATACCGGGGACGAAGTGCGCCGGGGAGAAGATCGACTGCTCGACCTCGGCGAAGACGTTCTCCGGGTTGCGGTTGAGCTCCAGCTTGCCGATCTCGATCGGCGGGTAGTCCTCGTGCGGCCACACCTTGGTGAGGTCGAACGGGTTGAAGCGGTAGGTCGCCGCGTCGGCCGCGGGCATGATCTGGACCTGCACGGTCCAGGTCGGGAAGTCGCCGCGCTCGATGGACTCGCGCAGGTCGCGCTGGTGGGAGTCCGGGTCCTCGCCGGCGAGCCGGTTGGCCTCGGCCTGGGTGAGGTTCTTGATGCCCTGGTCGGTCTTGAAGTGGTACTTGACCCAGAAGACCTCGCCGGCCTCGTTGTTCCACTGGAACGTGTGCGAGCCGTAGCCGTTCATGTGGCGGTAGGACGCCGGGATGCCGCGGTCACCGAACAGCCAGGTCACCTGATGGGTGGACTCGGGCGACAGACCCCAGAAGTCCCAGACGTTGTCCGCCTCCTGCGAGCCCGTGTACGGGTCGCGCTTCTGGGTGTGGATGAAGTCGGGGAACTTGATGGCGTCCTTGATGAAGAACACCGGGGTGTTGTTGCCGACGAGGTCGTAGTTGCCCTCTTCGGTGTAGAACTTCAGCGCCCAGCCGCGGGGGTCGCGCACCGCGTCGGCGGAGCCGAGGTTGCCGGCGACGGTGGAGAAGCGCAGGAAGGTCTCGGTCTGCTTGCCGACCTCCGAGAGGAACTTCGCGCGGGTCCACTGCGAGACGTCGCGGGTCAGCGTGAAGGTGCCGTACGCGCCGGCGCCGCGGGCGTGCACCACGCGCTCCGGGATGCGCTCGCGGTTGAAGTGCGCGAGCTTCTCCAGCAGGAGCTGGTCCTGGACCAGTACCGGGCCGCCGACTCCGGCGGTCTCGCTGTTCTGGTTGTCGGCGACCGGAGCCCCGGCCTCCGTGGTGAGCGGTCCCTGCGTCACGTGCGCCTCCTGCGTCATTCCCGATTCCCGCAAGCCCTGCCCTTGGCCTTCTTCGTACTCGATCCTATGTTTGACATTGTCTAAGTCAAGCAAGGATCCAAGTCCGCAACGGTTCGGGAGTTACACGGAATCCCCTCGCTGTTAGGCTGGCTTCCATGAGTGACCTGCTGGAACGACTTCGCGGACGCGGCTGGCGCATGACGGCGCAGCGGCGTGTCGTGGCCGAGGTGCTCGATGGTGACCACGTGCACCTGACGGCCGACGAGGTGCACGCGCGCGCCGTGTCCAAACTGCCCGAGATCTCCCGCGCGACCGTGTACAACACCCTCGGCGAGCTGGTCTCCCTCGGCGAAGTCCTGGAAGTCTCCACGGACCGCCGCGCCAAGCGGTACGACCCGAACGCCCACCGGCCGCACCAGCACCTGGTCTGCGCCCAGTGCGGCGCGATCCGCGACGTCCACCCGGCAGGCAACCCCCTCTCCGACCTTCCCGAAACGGAGCGCTTCGGCTTCGTCGTGTCGGCGGTCGAGGTGACGTACCGCGGCATCTGCCCGAACTGCGCCGGCGCCTGACGCACGAAGGGGAGGGGCGGGAGCCGACGCTCCCGCCCCTCCCCTTTTCGCTGCGCCTTTTTCGCTGCGCCATTTCGACCGGAAACGACTGAAGGGCCCGGAACAAAGGGTACCGGGCGGGAGTAGTAAATATCGGGGGCCGGATTTTTAACAACGACCCCTGGGGTTTTTTGCCCCCCAGCAAACCAGGAGGTCCACCCCCGTGAAGTAAAAAAA
>NZ_JBHWJY010000085.1:0-36794 GCF_042731135.1 Streptomyces sp. NPDC059874 | reverse complement strand
CGGCACGGAGATCCGTGCCGGGGGCGGCCGTTCGTGTGTGGAGCCGTACGTCAGGACGCGGGCTGGAGGGCGCCGGCCGCGGCCGGCACCGGGTGCGCCCGGTGCGAGCCGGCCGCGGCCGGCTGCCCGCTCATGCCCTTGAGCAGCGCCGCGCCGAGCGGAGTCAGGGTGTGCAGCACCGTGTTGCGGACCCGCCGGGTGGTGATCAGACCGGTCCGGCGAAGTACGGCGGTGTGCTGGCTGGCGCCGGCCGCCGAGATGCCGAGCCGGTCCGCGAGCTGCGTGGTGGTGCAGCTGGCCCGCAACACGTGCAGCGCGGCCGCCCGGGTCTGCCCGACCAGGGCCCCCAGCGACTGCCCGCTGCCGTCCGGCTTGTCCCACAGGGCGGTCGCCTGGTAGCTGTCCGGCGGCGCGGCGAACGCCAACACCACCGGCGCGGACCGGTCGAAGCGCCGGGTGACCCGGCCCGCCCGGTGCGCCAGGAACACCGAGGGGGCGAGCACCAGGCCGCGCCCGTCCAGGTGGATGTCCTCGTCGGGCGCGTCGTGGATCTCCAACACCGGCGCCCGCCAGGTGATCCGGGAGTGCAGGGTGGTCAGCAGCAGTTCGGCTCCGCCGCCCATCAGCACCCGGCCCCGGGCCTCGCACTCGACCTCCAGGAAGGCCAACAGGTGCTCCCAGTAAGGAGCCACCGCGGCCTGCCAGACCCGGGTGAGCTCACTGCCCGCGGCGCCCTGCTCGATGATCCGCAACAGGGCGCCGAGGCCGGCCTCGCCGTCCGTGCCGGGCCCGCCCGGCAGCCGCCCGGGTCCCGGCCGCAGCCGGTCCCCGACCTGGCTGCGCCACCGCGCGAACGGGGTGCTCACACCCCGCCCGAGCAGTCCGTACGCGAAGGCCGACTCGACCAGCGGTCCCGCGGTGATCTTCAGACGGGTCCGCGCGACGTCGGCAGCGGTGAAATGGATCCTTTGCACAGTGCAGCCCCCGTAGTCCGAAACGTGCTTCCGGCCGGCCGGGTCAGGCCGGAGTGCCGGTGAGAGTGACGAAGACGTCGTCGAGCGTGGGCCTGCGCAGCGCGAAGTCGCTGACTTCCACGCCCTCCTGCCGCAGTTCCCCGGCGGCCGACGCGATCGTCGCCAGGCCGTCGCCGACCGGGATGGAGACCACGCTCCGCGCGTCGTCCACGGACGGCTCCGCCGCCGTGATCCGGCGCAGCGCCCGGACCGCGTCCGGCAGCCGGCCGGGCACGGCCACGGTCACCTCCAGCCGCTCTTCGCCGACCTTGCGCTTCAGCTCGTCCGGGGTCCCCTCCGCGATCACGCGACCGGAGTCGATGACCGCGATGCGGTCGGCGAGGAAGTCGGCCTCCTCCAGGTACTGGGTGGTCAGCAGCACCGTCACGCCGTCCTCGACCAGGTCCCGCACCACCGTCCACAGACCCATCCGGCTCACCGGGTCCAGCCCGGTGGTCGGCTCGTCGAGGAACAGCACCGAGGGCGTCGCGACCAGGGAGGCCGCCAGGTCGAGGCGCCGCCGCATGCCACCCGAGTAGGTACGGGCCTGGCGGTCGCCGGCGTCGGTCAGGTCGAACCGCTCCAGCAGTTCCTGTGCCCGCACGCGTGTGGCGGACTTGCCCAAGTGCACCAGCGTGCCGATCAGTTCGAGGTTCTCGCGGCCGGTGAGCATCTCGTCCACCGCCGCGTACTGGCCGGCCAGACCGATCCGGCGGCGCACCTCCGATGCCTCGCGCACGATGTCGTACCCGGCGACGGTCGCATGGCCGCCGTCCGGTTCGAGCAGCGTCGCCAGCATCCGCACGGTGGTCGTCTTTCCCGCGCCGTTCGGGCCGAGCAGGCCCAGCACCGTGCCGGCCGGCACCTCCAGGTCCACGCCGCCCAGCGCCTCCTGGCTGTCGTAGCTCTTGCGCAGTCCCTCCGCGCGAATCGCCATGTCAACGTCCACAGTTCTCCTCCGCCTCCGCCCGGACCCGTGCCCGATCAGGCGGACTCGGCGGCGGCGGCCTCGCGGAGCCCCGCCGGACGCATGTCCGTCCAGTGCTCCTCGACGTAGGCGAGCGCCGCATCTCGGGGTCCTTCTCCCAGAGCCACCGTCCAGCCCTCGGGGCGCTGGGCGAAGGCGGGCCAGAGGGAGTGCTGGCCTTCGTCGTTCACCAGCACGAGGAAGGTTCCGTCCTGGTTGTCAAAGGGGTTCGACACGTCGCTCACTCCGTCATCCGAGTCGTCATGGACGAGCTCGGGGGTGCCCCGTCGCCCAGGCCGGGCTTGCGGCCTGAGCGACAGGACACCCCCGGTGCCCCGCGCCGCTCGACGGCGGGGGGCCGGCCCGCCCTGTGAGAATCCCGGACCGCGCTGACGCACCACTGAGCTGCGTCTGACGCGCGCGGGTGACCTCGTAACCCCTCGGACGTGAAGTCCTCCCGTTACCTCCCCGCCCGCGCCCGGGTCGCGGCGATGTCCGTCTTGCCGTTGGCGTTCACCACGATCTCGTCCACCAGGTGCACCCCGTCCGGCACCAACGCCGAGGGCAGCGCCGCGGCGAGGGTCTTGCGGACCAGCGCCGTGAACTCCCGCGCGCCGGGCCGCGGCCCCTGCCCGCCGAGCCGTACGAACAGCTCCAGCGTGTCCACCGGTCCGCGCACGATGTCGAACGCGGCGTCCGCCACCCCCGGCACGGACAGCACGTGATGGCGCAGCTCGCCCAGCTCCACCCGGTACCCGTTGACCTTCAGCTGGTCGTCTCCGCGCCCCAGGTAGAGCAGCGCGCCCTCCGCCAGCAGCTCCACGGTGTCCCCGGTCCGGTACGCCCGCCCGCCGGCAGGGCCGCCCAGCTCGGCCTCGTCGAGGAACTTCCCGCCCCCCGCGCCCCCGAGGTACCCGGCGGCGACCGACCGCCCCGCGATCACCAGCTCACCGGGAGCGCCCGGCGCCACCGGTCGCAGTTGCTCGTCCACCACGTACGCCCGGGTGTTCCAGGCGGGCCGGCCGATCGGCACGGTCGGGGTCGACGGCACGCCGGCGCGGTCGAAGCGGTACGCGCAGCAGCCGATGGTCGTCTCCGTCGGACCGTAGTGGTTGACCAGCCGGACCCCGTCCAGCCGGGAGCCGAGCGAGGAGATCAGGGCGGGGTCCAGGCCCTCCCCGCCGAACATCAGGAGCTTCGTCACCCGGTCGTAGCGCGGCGGCTGCGCCAGCACGTCGAAGAACCGGGCGTGCGAGGGGGTCATCTTCACGAAGGTGTAAGGCTCCCCGCGCTCCCCGAACAGCGTCTCCTGGTCCCAGATCCCGGCGACCGCGGTGACCGTCCGGCCCTGGGCGAGCGGCACCCACAGCGAGGTCATCGCCAGGTCGAAGCCGAGACTACCGAAGAGCGGACTGCCGTCGCCCGCGCCGCCCACCAGATCCCCGCACCAGGACACGTAGTTGGCCAGCGAGCCGTGCTCGACCATGACCCCCTTGGGGGTGCCGGTGGAGCCCGAGGTGAACACGACGTACGCGATGTCGTCCGCCCCCGGCAACGCGGGCTCGGGCAGCCCGGGCCGTCCCGGCAGCTCCCCCACGTCGATCACCGGCACCGCCGGCGCGGGCAGCGTCCCGCTCCCCGCGGCCCCGTCGTGGAGCAGCGCGGCCGGAGCCGCCCCCGCCAGCACGGAAGCCGTCCGCTCGCCGGGATGGCTCGGGTCGATCGGGACGTACGCGGCTCCGAGGGCCATCGCCCCCAGCGCGCCGGCGACCGTCCCGGCGGTGCGGTCGGCCCACAGCGCGACCCGGTCCCCGGGGCCGGTCCCCGCCTCGGTGAGCGCGGCGGCGACGGCGAGCGCCCGCTGCCACAACTCCCGGTAGGTGACCTGCTCCGGGCCCGTACGGACGGCCACCGCGTCGGGCCGGGTCCGCGCGTGGGCGCGCACCAGGTGCACGACCGATTCCGCCGCGACCGGCCGGACCTCGCCGGCGATCGAGCTGGGGTGGGGTGCTGAGACCATCGCTCCTCCTGTGGTTCGCCCGGGCGGCTCTCCGCCGTCTGACGCGGCGCTCCGCAGGCCCTACGCAGGCTAGGAAGCCCGGACCCGACCGGACCAGGCCCTTAAGCACCCGTCAAATGTCCGCGCTCCGCGGCCAGAGGACAGCCGCACCACTCCCTGAGCCCCGGCCGCCCCGGCCCAGGCCGGACCGATCTCCTTGCCCCGCCGGGCGAGCAGACCGGCGGCGGCCCCCATCACGGCGTCGACCACCACCCCGTCCCGGCACAGGCCAAGCCGATGCCCTTGCTCCGCCCGGCGGGCACGTCACGACGTCGACCGGCAGTCCGCCCCGGCACGCGACCGGCCAATGTCCCTGCCCCGCCCGGCACCCGGCCCCGTCACCCCGGCAGCCGGCACTCGGTCCCGTCACCACCGGGCCCGGCAGCCGGCACTCGGTCCCGTCATCACCCGGCCCGGCAGCCGGCGCCCGGTCCCGTCACCACCGGGCCCGGCAGCCGGCTCCCGGTCCCGTCACCACCCGGCCCGGCAGCCGGCGCCCGGCCCCCTCACCACCGCGCCCGGCAGGCAGCCCCCGGCATCGCCACCACCGCGACCAGCAGACCGCCCCCGGCACCCCACCGGCCCCTCAGCAGCTCGCCGGCCCCGTGCCGCACCCGCGCTTCGAACCGGCCGCCCGCGGCCGCCGGGCCGTCGAACGACACCTCCACGTCGCGGAAGCCGAGCCGGACCCGGGCATGCGGGAACCACGCCTTGTACGCCGCCTCCTTGGCGCAGAAGAGCAGCCGGTCCCGGCACACCCCGCCGCCCCCGCCACCCCGGCAGGCCAAAGGCAACGCGGCGCGCTCCGCCGGCGAGGCGATGGTCTCCAGGACCCCGTCCCGCAGCGGCCGGTCCGGCTCCGCGTCGATCCCGAGCCGCGCCACGTCCGGGGCCCGGGCCACGACGGCGGCCCGGTATCCCCGGGTGTGGGTCATGCTCCCCACCACCCCGTCGGGCCACCCCGGCACCCCGTCCCCGTCCGGCAACAGCGCCACCCCGCGCGGCGCAGCCGACCCCGGCCCGCCGCCGAGCTCGCGCAGGGCCCGGCGCGCGCAGTGCCGTACGGTGGCGAACTCCCGCCGCCGGCCCGCCGCGACCCCGGCCACCACCGCCTCCTCGGCCGGCAGCAGCACACCCTCCGGAGCGTCCCCGAAGGCGTCCACGCCGACGACCGGGCCGGGCAGCAGCGCCCGGATCACCCCCGGATCCGGCGGGCGACCGCCGCGCCGAGCACGGTGGCCGGCTCCCCGAGGTCGAAGGGCAGGTCGAAGTGGTGCCGACCGGGCACCACCAGCTCCGTCACGTCCGCCCCGCCGGCCCGCGCCGCCTGCGCGAACACCTCCTGCTGCCGGCCGAACGCCCCGGTCTCGCGGACCCCCCGGGCGATCACCAGCGGCGGCAACCCCCCGGCCCCGGCGGCCAGCAGGCGCAGCGGGCTGACCTCGCGGGCCTCCGCCGGGTCCATCCCGAGCGCGTCGTTGACGTACGTGTGCGTCAGCGGCTCCAGGTCGTACACGCCGCTGATCAGCGTCGCGGACGCGACCTCGGCCGCCGGGTCCAGCCCCGCCGCCCGCCAACCCGCCGCGTCCAGCAGTGCCGAGGCCACCAGGTGCGCCCCGGCGGAGTGCCCGCTGAGGTGCACGGCCGAGGGCGCACCCGGCAGTCCGGCCCGCCCGGCGCAGATCCTCCGTACGGAGTCGGCCGCCATCGCGGTGATCGCGCGCATCCGGTGTCGCGGCGCCAGCCCGTAGCCGAGCGCCGCGAACGACACGCCCGCCGCGACGAAGTCCGCCGCCGCGAAGGCCGCTTCGGACCTGCTGAGCTCCTGCCAGTAGCCGCCGTGCACGAAGACCATCAGCGGCGCACCGGGTTCGGCCGCCGGGAACAGGTCGATCCGTTGCTCGGGCAGCGGCCCGCACGGAACGTCGCGGTGCACCCGCAGGGTCTCCCGGGCCCGTGCGCTGTCGGCCGCGTACCGCGCCAGATGGGCGTCGAGGTCGGGGACGAGCGAACTGGGCGAGTAGTCGAGGTCGAGGTCGAGGCCGGCCGTCGTCACGCCAGTTCCGCCCACACCTCGGGCAGCACCCGCCGGCGGGCCGCCATCCACAGGTACGAGGCCCCGTCGGAGCCCGCCGTGCCGGTGCCGCCGCCCAGGAACCGCTCGGCGAGGACGGCGTGCCGGGCCCGCCACATCGCCATCGCCTCGTCGAAGTCGAGCAGCACCCGCCGCGCCGCGTCGGCGCTCTCCCGGTCCGGGCCGCCCGCCACGTAGTCGCGCCAGGCCTCCTGTACGGACCGCTCCTCCAGCCGGGTGCGCAGCCGGTCCCGCTCGGCGGCGCTGAACCCGGCGGTGTTCAGGAAGCGGGTGTCGCGCAGCCCGCAGAGGTACTCGATCTCCCGGAACTGCGCGGACTGGAAGCCGCTGGCCTCGCCGAGCGCGGTCCGGATGACCTCGAAGGCCGCCGGGGTGAGCGTGGCCAGCCCGTCGAACTGCCCCACGAGCGTACGGAAGATGATGGGCACGGGTGCGGCGCGGCGGGCCGCCAGGAAGCCGTCGCCCGCGTCCAGGGCGTCCCGTACGGCCTCCAGGTGCCGCAGCACCACGGCGAAGAAGATCTCGCAGGACTGGTGGGTGGCCAGGAACAGCACCCGCTCCACGTCGTCCTCGCGGACGCACGCGGCCTCCAAGAGCTCTTCCAGCCGCAGGATCCGGCCGTACGGAGGTGCGTCGACGGTGTCGTTCACGTGGACCTTCTTCCTCGCGGGGCCGGGCGCCGCCGCGAATTCCAAGGGGGAGCGGAGCATGGGAAGGAGAGCATCCGAATTGGAATTGCGAGCGTATTGACGGCGTACGCGGGCAACATCGTCATCAAGCACTCGCTTAAAGGCCCGCCAAGCCCTCCGAGGGCCCCGGAGGCCCGCCACAGGGGCGGTGTAAGGGCCCTGTAAGGGCGGCGCGGAGCGCCCCACCGGGGCTATGTGAAATCTTCATCTCGCGGTGGTGAGCCCGGCACTGTCAGGCCTCAGGCGTTCCTCGCAGAATCGTCGGTGAACGGACAGGAACCCGCTCGACGACGCAGAGGGAAACCCACGCCATGACCAGCATTTCGGCCGGCGCCCGTATCAACCCCACCCGTTGTGCGACCGCCCCCGCCCAGTCCGTGAGACGGGGCCTGGTGATAGAGAATCTCGACGCCGTGCCCGAAACCGCGGTGGCGATGTGGTCGGTGTGTACGACGACGCAGGTGATGGACGCGGTGGCCCCGAGCGCCGGACGGCTGGGAGCATGACCCCTGCCGGGAACGAGCGGCCGACCGAGCGGCCGGCGTGCGAGGACGCTCTGGTGGGCTTCAAGTCGCACCTGCGGCCGACGGTCGTGCCGGACGACGCCGCCTACCTGTTCTCCCGGCGCGGAGTGACCGCCCTGTACGGCAGCGAGGCGGAGATCCTCGTACCGCTGCTCGACGGGACCCGCACCGTGGGCGCCGTGCACCGCGAGGCCTCCCGGATGCTGGGCCCCGAGGACGTCGATGCGGCGCTCTCCGCCCTGGCCGACGCCGGGCTGATCCGCTTCACTTCTCCCGCGGCCGCCGCGGAGCCGGCGGGCGGGAGCGCCCGGGTGCCGGCGCCCCGCCGGGCGGAAGTCGAGGCGTACTGGGACCTGGCCGGGCTGGACGGAGGCCGGGCGGCGGCCGACCTCGCCCGGTCGGCCGTCACGATCGAGGCGCTCCCCGGAATGGACTCGGCGCCGGTGGCCGCCGCCTGCCGCGAGTCCGGCATCGCGGTCACCCGGGACCCGCTCGCGGCGGGCCTCGCCCTCGTCCTCTGCGACGACTACCTCTCCCCGGAACTGGCCGGTGTGGACGCAGCCCACCGCGCCGCCGGCCGCCCGTGGCTGCCGGTCAAGCTGTGCGGTACGGACCCCTGGGTCGGTCCGTTCTTCCTCCCCGACGACGGCCCCTGCTGGCACTGCCTCGCCGTCCGGCTGCGCGGCCACCGCCACTCCGAGATCCCGGTCCGGCGCGCGCTCGGCCTGGACGGCCCGGTCCCGCGTCCGGCCGCCGGGCTGCCCGCGGGCATGGCCCTGGCGGCGAACCTGGCCGTCCTGGAGAGCGCGAAGTGGCTGGCCGGACTGCGCCACCCCGAGCAGGGACACATACAGACGCTGGACACGCTGCGGCTGAAGACCGCCACCCACCCGGTGAGCCGACGCCCGCAATGCGCCGGCTGCGGGGACCCCGGTCTCGTGGCCCGCCGGGTCATGGCCCCCTTCGTCCCCGTCTCGCGCCGCAAGGCCGTGGCGACCGGAGGCGGGGACCGTGCCCTGACCGCCGCCCAGACGCTGCGGACGTACGGGCACCTCGTGGACCCGGTGGCCGGGGTGGTCAAGGAGTTACGGCGGGCCTCCGGCGCCCCGGACTTCACCGCCTCCTACGTTTCCGGGCCCAACCTGGCGATGGCGGCGGCCTCCTTCGCCGGCCTGAGCACCGGACTGCGCGCACTCAACGGCGGCAAGGGCCTCACCGACGAGGAAGCGCGCACCAGCGCGCTGTGCGAGGCGGTCGAGCGCTACAGCGGCACCCGGCACGGCGACGAGCCCGTCGTACGGGACTCCCTGCGCGGCCTGGGCGCGGCCGCCATGCACCCCAACACCTGCCAGCTGTACGACGACCGCCAGTACGCGCAGCGGGACTACTGGAACGCGCAGCACTCCCGCTTCCACTACGTCTCCGCACCCTTCGACGAGAAGCGGCCCACCGATTGGACCCCGGTGTGGTCGCTCGCCGAGGGCGTCCAGCGGCTGCTTCCCACCTCGATGCTGTACTACGGACGGGGCGATGCGCCGGAAACGGGCCCGGCGGGGGACGGGCTGATGGCCGACTCCAACGGCAACGCGGCGGGCAGCAGTCCCGAGGACGCCTTGGTTCAGGGGTTCCTGGAGCTGGTGGAGCGGGACGCGGTGGCCCTGTGGTGGTACAACCGCACGCGGCAGCCGGAGGTCGATCTGACGGCCTTCGCGGAGGAGTGGATCGAGCGGGTCCTCGACGGATACCGCCGGATCAACCGGGAGGTGTGGGTCCTGGACCTCACCTCGGACCTGGGTGTCCCGGTGATGGCGGCGCTCTCGCGGCGGACCGACAAGCCGGACGAGGACGTGCTCTTCGGCTTCGGCGCGCACTTCGACCCCAGGGTCGCACTGCGCCGCGCGCTGGCGGAGATGGGGCAGCTGTTGCCCGCCGTGTCCGACGTACGCCCGGACGGCTCGGGTTACCGGATCACCGATCCGGAGCCGCTCTCCTGGTGGCACCTGGCGACCACGGCCAACCAGCCCTATCTCGCCTCCGATCCGGCGACGCGGCCCCGGACCCCGGCGGACTGGACGGCGATACGCAACGTCGATCTGCTGGATGACGTGCACATGATTACAGAACTGGTCCGGGGAAAAGGGATGGATCTGCTGATCTTGGATCAAAGTCGACCGGATTTAAGACTTCCAGTTGTGAAAGTAATCGTTCCGGGGCTGCGCCACTTTTGGGCGCGATTCGCCCCCGGCCGACTTTTCGACGTACCGGTAACGCTCGGTCGATTGCCCGAACCCACGGCATATGCCCAGCTCAACCCCATCCCGCTGTTCGTGTGAAGGCTCAATTGTCACCCTCCTCAAGCTTCTCTCGCCTATGCTCAAGCTGACGTCCAATCAGGGGCGTGCCGAAGGGGGATTGACATGACTCGCCGCGGAAAGAGCTCCGGTGAACTGGCGGAGGCGGTGCGAGTCGAAGGCATTCTCCGGCGCAGTCGGGACCTGCCCGCACCGCGCATGGCCCACGTCATCCTCATCGTCGCGATTTCCTGCTACGTGGGCATCACCACGCTCAACATCCTCAATGCCGGAGTCGAAGGACGCGGCCTCGCGGTGGCACTGGCCTCGCTGGCCGCGATCTTCGCACTCCAGCTCTCGCACTCCCGGCCCGGCGCGCGGCACGCGCCCACGTCACGCAAGGTGCTCACCCTCGGTGCGCAGGTCGCCCTCACGTACCTCCCGCTCATCACACTGAAAGCGCAGTGGGGGGCCATGGCCGGCTTCCTGGCGGGCTCCCTGCTGCTGCTCCTGCCCCCACGGCTGGGCTGGAGCCTGTACGGCCTCGTGGGCGTCAGCATGCTCGTACCGGCGCTGCTGGAGGGCATGTCGGCGCTCTTCACCGTCTACATCGTGCAGACCACCCTGCTGACCGGGCTGGTCACCTTCGGCCTGAGCCGGTTGTCCGAGCTGGTCCGCGTCCTGCACGAGAGCCGCGGAGCGCTCACCCGGGCCGCCGTCACCCGCGAACGCCTGCGGTTCGCCCGGGACCTGCACGACCTGCTCGGCTACAGCCTGTCCGCGATCCAGCTCAAGGGCGAGCTCATCCACCGCCTGATCGAAGCCCACCCGGCCAAGGCGAAGCAGGAGATCGAAGAAGTGCTGGCGATCTCCCGCCAGTCGCTCGCCGACGTGCGCAGAGTCGCCAGCGGGTACCGGGACATGTCCCTGGAGGAGGAGATCGAGTCGGCCCGCTCGGTGCTGAGCGCCGCGGAGGTCACCGCGGTCACCGACATCCGGTTGGGCCCGGTCAGCTCACCCGTGGACACGGTCCTGGCGACCGTGCTGCGAGAGGCCGTCACCAACATCCTGCGGCACAGCCGCGCGGGTCACTGCGAGATCAGCGCGGTGGAGAAGGACGGCCTCGTGACGCTTTCGGTCACCAACGACGGGATTACCGAGGGTTACCGGGACAGCTCACCGCACAGTGGGAGCGGCCTGGGGAACCTGGAGCTCAGGGTGCGCGCGGTGGGCGGCGAACTGCTGGTCGAGCAGGCCCCCGGCGGCCTCTTCCGGCTGGTCGCGTGCGTCCCGGCCGACGGCGACGAGGACCGCGAAAGCGACGAGTCGGCAGACGAGGAACGGGTCGGCGCGGCCATCTGATCCGCCGTTGATTTCCTTCTGGGTACTAACCGAAACAGGCCAACTTGCTATGCTCCGGCGACAAGATCGACCGCGCCGACGGGGGGAGGCTCACAAGGTGATCAGAATCCTGTTGGCCGAAGACATGAACATGGTGCGCGGAGCGCTCGTGGCCCTGCTCAACCTGGAGGACGACCTGCAGGTCGTCAGCGAGCTGGAGCGCGGCGACGAGATCCTCGCCGCCGCCCTCGAAGTCAAGCCGGACATCGCGGTCATCGACATCGACCTCCCCGGACTCGACGGGCTGAGCGCCGCCGTGCAGATCCACGAGCACCTTCCCGAGTGCCGGACGCTGATGCTCACCAGCCTCGGCCGCCCCGGAACCCTGCGCCGCGCCCTCGCGGCCCAGGTCTCGGGCTACCTCCTCAAGGACGACTCCCCGAAGGAACTGGCCAGCGCCATCCGACGGGTGGTGGCCGGCCAGCGGGTCATCGACTCCAACCTGGCCCTGGCCGCGTGGAGCGGACTCGAAAGCCCGCTGACGGACCGTGAGACCGAGGTGCTGCGGATGGCCGCCCAAGGGGCCGAGGCCACCGAGATCGCGGGAGAACTCCACCTCTCGACGGGTACCGTCCGCAACTACCTGACGACCGTCGTGGCGAAACTGAACGCACGCAACCGAGTGGACGCCATCCGCATCGCCCGCGACGCGGGCTGGCTCGTCTAGTGCTGTAACCCGAAAGGTTCACCGGGTCGCGGCGCTCGGTACGGCACCTCGCCGCGTTGTCGGACCGCGCGAGTACGTCCGGTACGAGCCGCGGCCCTCCGCCTTGCGATGCACCGCACCGAACACCGCGCCCCGGCAAACCTCTCCGGCCACAGCACTAGGCGGACTCGTCGACGGCCGCGACCATCCCGGCGGCGAACAGGTACTCGATGATGTCCTCGGTCACCTTCGGCGGCAGCGGCAGCGCCGCCGAAGCCGCGGCCAGCGTGGTCGGCCAGGCCAGCGTCATCGCCACCCACGCCGCCTCCGGCCGGTGCAGGACCACCCGGTGCGGCGAGTCCACCGACTCCAGCACGCACCCGTCCCCCGACTCCGGCACTCTGAAGGCCACGTGCCGCGGCACCCGCACGCGGCACGCGCCGGGCCGGCGGACCAGCAGCGAAGGCGCCGCCGGCGACGACGGGAACACCGACAGCAGCGGCCCCTTCAGGTCGTCCACGCCGAGCGTGCGCACCACGAGGTGCGACAGCTTCCTGAGCGTCGGCAGCGTGAAGAGGTACGTGTCATCGGGACCGCTCAGGGCATTGGCCAGCAGCACCGGCCCGAGCTCCATCCGCCGCAGCACCTCACGCACCGCCGGCGTCGGCCGGTCGAGTCGTTCCTGCCCCCAACGGCTGGTGAGCAGCAGCGCGTCACCGCCCGCACCCTCGTCGACGACCACGTCCTCGGACAGCGACCAGAGATGAACGGTTGGGGCATCCCCAGTCGTGCGCCGCATATCGCACCTCTCTTGCCGGGCGGCGGGACTCGTCGAGTATGAGGCCGGGCCGGAGTCCCACGACAGCCACTGAGTCATACAGTGACCATGAACTTTTCACGTCCCGCCTAGAGCGACACCAGGCTCGGAACCGGCGGGTCCAGCGTCGGATCGCAGCCCAGCACCGACCGGTGCAGCTCCTGCAGCCGCCGTGACGGCTCGATCCCCAACTCCCTGACGTAGGTCGAGCGCAGCCGCCGGAACACCTCCAGCGCCCGCGACGCCCGCCCGCTGCGGTACAGCGCGACGATCAGATGGGCGTGCAGGTTCTCCTGTAGCGGATACAGCGAGGTCAGCGCAGTCAGCTCGCTCACCAGCCGCGTGTGCGCACCGAGCCGCAGCTCCGCACCGATCCTGGCTTCCAACGCGGCCAGCCGCACCTCGTCCAACCGCAGTGCCTCGGCCCGCAGTATCCCGCCCTGCTGTACGTCGCCCAGCGCGGGCCCGCGCCACATGGCGAGCCCCGACCTCAGCAGGTCGGCGCCCCGCTCGTCGTCCCCGGCGGCCAGCGCCCGGTTCGCCTCGGTCACGGTCGCCTCGAACTCCCGCGCGTCGATCCGCGCCACCGCCGAGCCGAGCCGATAGCCCCCGTACCCCCTGGCCACGATCTCCTTGGGATCAGCGCCACCGACCTCCGCGATGCGGTGCCGCAGGTGCTTCACGTACGTCTGCACCGCGGCGGCCGGCCCGTTGGGCGGGCACCCGCCCCACAGTTCCTCGACGATCGCCCCCATCCCCACCTCGCGCCCCAGGTTCACGGACAGCAGCGCGAGCAGTCCGCGCTGCTTGGCCGCACTGGGGACGACGGACCTGCCGTCGACCGTGATGACGAGAGGCCCCAACAGCCCGATCTCCAGCCGCTCCATGCCGACTCCCTTCGATGACCCTCCCTCAGGCTCGCACCAGCACCCCACGGCAGGACAGTTACGCCGACACCAGTTGGCCGTGACCTGAGGCCCCCCGCCCCATGAGAACTTCACATGCCGTCGGCCGGCCCGTCACCCGACGCGGTAGCGTGCCTCGATCCCCGCGATCACGAGGGCCAGGCCCTCCTCGAAGCCCTCGTCGTAGTTCTGGAAGAGGTCGGCTCCGGCGGCCGCGGCGAGCGGGAACTCGACCATGCGGGCGGCGCGTTCGTCGACGTCGTAGCCCTCCCTGCGGTCGCCGGGGAGCGGTTCGACACCCTGCTCCTCGGTGACGAACCCGAGGGTGAAGAAGTACGCGGTGGAAGCGGCCCGAACCGCCTGCGGCAGGGTGAAGCCCGCCTCGACCAGCGCCCCCAGGTTCGCCTCCATCTGGATCGCGTGCTCGGTGCCCGTGAAGCGGGAGCCGCTGAAGACCTTCGCGCCGTCGCGGTAGCCGAGCAGCGCCGCGCGCAGACCGCGGTTGCCGGCCGTGAGCCGTTCCTGCCAGCCGGCGCCCGCCGCGAGGTCCGAGCCCGCGGTCATCCGGCGGTACATCTCGGTGGCCATCTCGTCGAGCAGCTCCTGCTTGCCCTGGAAGTGCCAGTACAGGGCCGGTGCCTGCACCTCCAGGTCCTTGGCGATGGCGCGCAGCGTCAGCCCCTCCAGGCCCACCTCGTTGAGCAGCCGCAGCGCGGTGTCCACGACCTGCTTCTTGTCCAGTTTGGGAGATCTCCGAGCCGTCACGCTTGACAGCTTAACACCGTTAAGGAGACCCTCTGGAGCGTCAACTTAACAACGTTAAGGAGAAAGCCGTGCACTCGAACCAACTCGATGAACAGGACGTACTGATCGTCGGCGCGGGCCCCACGGGCCTCACGCTCGCCGTGGACCTGGCCCGGCGCGGGGTGCGCGCCCTCGTCGTGGAGCGTGCCGACGGACTCTTCCCCGGCTCCCGCGGCAAGGGCATCCAGCCCCGCACCCAGGAGGTCTTCGACGACCTCGGAGTGGGCGAGGCGATCCGGGCGGCCGGCGGCCCCTACCCGATCGGCATGATCTGGCAGGACGGCCGCCGGCAGGGCGAGCACCGGATGTTCGACGAGAGCGACGAGGGCGGCGAGGACTCCGCGTACCGCGAACCCTGGATGGTCCCCCAGTGGCGCACCCAGGAGATCCTCGCCGCCCGACTGAAGGAACTGGGCGGCGACATCGCCTTCGGCCGCGAACTGACGAACCTCGACCAGGACCGGGACGGGGTCACGGCCGGCTTCGCCTCGGGCCCGCCCGTCCGCGCCCGCTACGCCGTCGCAGCCGACGGCGGCCGCTCCACCGTCCGGCGCGCACTCGGCATCACCATGACCGGCGAGAGCGTCGACCCGCACCCGATGTTGGTGGCCGACGTCCGCATCAGCGGCCTCGACCGCGACCACTGGCACGTCTTCCCGCCCACCGACACCGCCGGCTTCCTCGCGATCTGCCCGCTCGCCGGGACGGAAGACTTCCAACTGGTGGCCCAGTTCCCACGCACCACCGACGTGGACCCCTCCCTGAACACCATCCGCGCGGTCATCGCCGCCCGCTCGCACCTCGACCCCGCCGACGTGACCTCCGTCAGCTGGGCCTCGAACTTCCGCCCCAGGGCCGCCCTGGCCGACCGCTTCCGCGCCGGGCGCGTCTTCCTGGCCGGAGACGCCGCACACGTCCACTCGCCCGCCGGAGGCCAGGGGCTCAACACCAGCGTCCAGGACGCGTACAACCTGGGCTGGAAGCTGGGCGCCGTACTCCACGGCCGGGCACCCGAATCCCTCCTCGACACCTACGAGGAAGAACGCCTGCCCATCGCCGCCGACATGCTCGGCCTCTCCACCCGGGTCCACCGCGGCGAGGCCCGCCGAGGAGCAGCCACCCGACAGCTCACCCTCAACTACCGCGGCTCCTCACTCGCGGTGGAAACCCGCACGGACCTCCCCGACAGCGCCCTCCGCGCGGGCGACCGCGCCCCGGACGGCCTCCGCGACGTCCGCCTCTTCGACGAATTCCGCGGCCCGCACTGGACCCTCCTGGCCGTCGGCCCCTCCGCGGCCACGCCCATCCCGCCCCTGCCCACCCTCCACACCGTGCGCATCGCCTCCCACACGACCTACGGGGACGGCCTCTTCCTCATCCGCCCCGACGGCTACATCGGCTGGGCGGGCGACTCACCCGCACACCTGGCCCCGTACCTCTCCCACACCGGCGCCTGATCCCCTGCGCTCTCGGGACGGGGCCCCGTCAGGCCCGCAGGAAGGCGAGGACCGCCAGCACCCGCCGGTGGCCGTCGGTGTCCACCGGCAGGTCCAGCTTCGCGAAGATGTTCCCGATGTGCTTGTTCACGGCCGCTTCGCTGATGAACAGGTGCGCTGCGAGACCGGCGTTGGTACGGCCCTCCGCGATCAGGCCGAGCACCTCGCGCTCCCGGGGGCTGAGCCGCTCCAAGGGGTCCTGGCGCAGCCGTACGAGCTGGTGGATCACCTCCGGGTCCACCACCGTCCCGCCGGCGGCGACCCGCTCGATCGCGGCCGTGAAATCGGCCACCGCGCTCACCCGCTCCTTGAGCAGGTAGCCCACCCCGGCGCCGCCGCCGGAGTCCAGCAGGCCCAGCGCGTAGGAGCGTTCGACGTACTGGCTGAGGACGAGCACGGGCAGACCGGGGAACTCCCGGCGCAGCCCCACCGCCGCCCGCAGACCGTCGTCGCCCATCGACGGCGGCATCCGCACATCGGTGACGATCAGGTCGGGCCGGTCGGCGCGCACGGCCGCGACCAGGGCGTCGGCGTCACCCACCGCCGCCACCACCTCGTGGCCGACCCGTTGCAACAGCCCGACCAGGCCCTCGCGCAACAGCACGGCGTCTTCCGCCACGATCAGGCGAAGCGACACGGAACCTCCACATGCAGCAGGGTGGGACCACCGACCGGGCTCGACACCCGCATCCGGCCGTCGAGCGCCGTGACCCGGTCGGCGAGCCCGGTCACCCCGCTGCCCGCCTCCGGATCGACACCGCCACGACCGTCATCGGTGATGTCGAAGATCAACAGATCGGAATGGTAGCGACCACGTACCTTCGCGGTCGTGGCCCCGCTGTGCTTGGCGATGTTCGTCATGGCCTCGTTGATCACGTAGTACATCGTCGTCTCCAGCTTCCTGGGCAGCCGCTCGGGCAGCCGCAGGTCCACCGTGACCGGGATCGGGAACCGGCCGGCGTAGTCCTCGACCGCCGCGACCAGCCCGTGATCGGCCAGCACCGGCGGATTGAGCCCCCGGATCAGCGCCCGCAACTCCTGGTGCGCGGTGGAGAGTTGCCCTTCCGCCTGGGTGAGCAGCTCGGCCTGGGGCGAGCCCTCCGGCGTGTCCAGCCGCAGCATCGCGAGGGTCATCCCCAAGGAGACCAGCCGCTGCTGCGCCCCGTCGTGCAGATCGCGTTCGATCCGTACCCGCTCGGCGTCGAAGGAGTCCAGCAGACGGGACTGCGAGGCGCGCACCTCGCGCAGCTCCTCCCCGAGCTCCCGGTCGCGCGGGGCCAGGAAAGTACGGGCCATGGCGGCCCGCGCTCCCGCCCACGAGGTCACCGTGTAGGGCGAGGCGAGCAGCACGATCACGCCGAAGACCGTCCACGGCCAGGTCTCGCCGTCCACCGAGGCGATGGTCACGGCGGGCACCCCGAAGGAGAAGCCCAGGACCAGCAGGTCCAGCCACCACAGGGCCGCCGCCGAGACCAGCGTGAACATCAGCTCGCGCCAGGTCACCTGCTCCTTGAGCCGGGTGGCCACCCAACTCCTCGGACCGGGCTCGTCCGGCCGGCGGTGCGGATCGGGCAGGTGGTCGAGGTCCACCAGCCGCAGTCTGCGGCGTTCCACCGAAGCCACCACGGTGGAGGCGAGCACCAACCCCACCAGGGGCGCGACGCCGATCAACACCACCAGCAGCGCGAGCCCCGCCGCCAGACCGGCGGCGAAGACCATGACGGCCGCCGCACCGACCACGACGCCCCCGGTCAGATAGGCCAGGGACCGCCACGGCCAGCTCGATGTCAGGAAGCTCAAGGGACGCTGAGCCATGGCCTGCCAGGCCGTTGTGGGAGCCATGGCCCCACCGTAACCCGGCCTCTCCGACCTGCGGGGTAGAGCTGCCTCTACCTCCGAAGTAGAGGGTGGATCAGTGCCCCGCCCACCCCTCGTGCCATGGAATCGACCCATGACGACAACGAGGCAAACCTCCGTACACGACGCGGTCGAACTCCAGGGCGTGCGCAAGGTCCACGGCGCCGGCGACCGCTCGGTGACCGCGCTGGACGGCGTCTCCATCGGCTTCCCGCGCGGCACCTTCACCGCGATCATGGGCCCGTCAGGCTCCGGAAAGTCCACCCTGCTGCAGTGCGCGGCGGGACTGGAGCAGCCGACCGACGGACGGATCGTCCTCGCCGGCGTGGACATCGGCCGGCAGACCGAGAAGGAGCGCACCAAGCTCCGCCGCGACCACATCGGATTCGTCTTCCAGGCCTTCAACCTCGTCGAGTCGCTGACGGCCGCCCAGAACGTGGAACTGCCGTCCCGGTTCGCCGGTCGCCGGGTCGGCCGCGAGCAGGTCGCGAACGCGCTCGCCGCGGTCGGTCTGGCCGAGCGCGCCGGCCACCGCCCCAGCGAGCTCTCCGGCGGTCAGCAGCAGCGCGTCGCCCTCGCCCGCGCCCTGGTCACCCGGCCCGACGTGCTCTTCGCGGACGAGCCCACCGGCGCCCTGGACACCACCACCTCCCGCGAGGTCCTGCAGATGATGCGGATGCTCGTCGACCAGGAGGGCCAGACCACCCTGATGGTCACCCACGACCCGGTGGCGGCGGCCGTGGCCGACGTCGTCGTCTTCCTCAAGGACGGCCGGATCGCCGACCGCGTCCCGATGAACCGGGACCCGGACGGCGACAACGCCGCCGCGATCGCCGCCCACATGGCCCGGCTGGAGGCGTGATGCTCATCCTCGCGAACGTCCGCGAACGCTGGTCCGCGTTCCTCGGAGCCTTCATCGCCGTCCTGATCGGCGTGGCCCTCATCACCACCACCCTCGTCATCCACGACTCCTCCCGCCCCACCGTCCAGCCCCGGTACGCCGGCACCGCCGCCCTGGCCCTGCCCGAGCAGGCCCTCGACACGGACGGCAGCCCCGAGGACCGGATCCCGTGGAGCAAGGCCGAGGCCGAGCCCCTCCTGGCCGAACTCGACGCGGTCCCCGGAGTGGCCGCCGCCGTCGTGGACCGCTCCTTCTACGCCCAGGCGATCGTCGGCGACGAGCCCGTCACCGACGAGGGCGCCCTGGAATCCGGCCACGGCTGGGGCAGCGCCCGGATGGCGCCGTACGAGCTGGTCTCCGGCCGGTCCCCGAGCGGCGACCGCGAGGTCGTGGTCGATCGCGCCCTGGGCACGGCCGTGGGCAGCGAACTCACCATCAACATCACCGCGGGCCGCGAGCGGTTCACCGTCGTCGGCACCGTCGACGGCCCCGGCTACTACTTCAGCGAGGCGTTCGCCGCCCGACAGCAGCCCGGCGTCAGCGCCATCGCCCTGATCGCCGACAAGGGCGCCTCCGCCTCCGCGATCGCCTCCGGCGCCCGGAAGATCCTCGCGGGCAAGGGCACCGTGGTCTCAGGTGACGGCCGCTCCGAACTCCAGCCCGCGTACATCGAGCACAAGCGCTTCCTCGGCGTCCAGCTCATCAGCGCCATGGCGATCCTCGGCCTGTTCACCACCGTCTTCGTCGTCGCCTCCATGCTGGTCCTGGCGACCGGCCTGCGCCGCCGGGAGATCGGCCTGCTGCGCACCATCGGCGCCGGCCCCGACCAGGTCCGCCGCATGATCCTCGGAGAGGCCGCCGTGGTCGGCGTGCTCGGTTCGATCGCCGGCTGCCTGGCCGGTGTCGCCGCCACCCCGCTCCTGCGGAACATCCTGACCGACCTGGACGTGACCCCGCCGAACCTGGGGATCACCATCTCCGCCTGGCCGCTGCTCACGGCCTCCGCGATCGGCGTCGGCGTCAGCGTCCTCGGCGCCTGGGCCGCCGGCCGCAAGGCCGCACAGGTGGCCCCGATCGAGGCCCTCCTCGACAGCCGGTCCGTCAACAAGGGCATGGGACGCGGTCGTTGGACCGCCGGCCTGACCGTCCTCGGCACCGGCGTCGTCCTCGCCATCGGCACCGCCACCACCGGCGCAGACAACCGGATCAACATGGCGATCTTCGCCACCATGACGCTCGTCGTCGCGGCGGCCCTGCTGACCCCCGTCTTCGTGGGCCCCGTCGGCCGCGCCCTGACCGCGCCGTTCCAGCGGCACGGTTCGGCCGGTCCGGTCCTGATCCGGGCCGAACTCGTCGCGGGCTCCCGCCGCGCCGCCTCCCTGGTGGCCCCCGTGATCGCCGCCGTCGGCTTCGCGGTCCTGCTCAGCGGCATCGTGGAGACGATGCGAGTGGCCTACCCGGCCGGCGAGGCCCTCAAGGTCGCGGGCCAGACGATCGTCACCCCGGCCGGCACCCCCGGCAACACCGACGAGGTCGTCGCCGCCAACCCCGTGGGCAAGGCCTCCCTGCCGACCCGCGCCTTCATCACCGCAGCCGCCGACAAGCCGATCGTCCTGGACGTCCTGGGCACCCGCGACCAGCAGTGGAACACCCCGGGCGAGGCCGTGCTCGGCGAGCGGACCGCCAAGGACCTGGGCCTGAAGCAGGGCCGGACCGTCACGGTCCGGTTCGCCGACGGCGCGAACGTCCCCCTGCTGATCGGCGCGGTCCTGCCCGACGACCCGGCCCGCGGCGACTTCGTGCTCCCCCGCGACCTGGTCCGTGCCCACGACCCGGCCGCGCTCACCGACGACATCTTCGTCCCGGCCGGCGCCAAGGCATCCGACGCCGTCCCCGGCACCGCACTGCACGACGCCGCGGAGTACGCCCTGGCGGACTACGACACGGACTCCAAGCTCACCGACAGCCTGGCCGACATGCTCATCGTCATCGCCGTCGGATACAGCGTGATCGCCGTAGCCAACAGCATGGCCATGGCCGCCCACGCCCGACGCCGCGACTTCGCGGTGATGAAGTCCGCCGGCGGCACCGTCCGCCAGCTGCTCCTCCTCGCGGTCGGCGAGACCGCGATGGTCGTCCTGGTCGGCGCCGCCCTCGGCGTCCTGGTGACGCTGCCCCCGCTGGCGGGCATGGCCTCGGGCCTCTCACAGGCCACCTCGGCCGACGTGGGCCTGCACCTGAACACCGCGGCCATCACCATGGCGGTCATCGGCACCCTGCTGTCGGCGATCGCGGCCGGGGTCACGGTCACGTGGAAGACGATGCGGAGGCAGTCGGCATAACGTCTCCAGATAGCGTTCATTCGCGATCCATTGCAACGATCGCGCGGCCGCCATTGCGTTAACTCAAAGACCCATCGCAACGATTTTCTCACTCTGACCTGCATTAATAACGACTCCACGCAATGAAGTCGTTGCCAAACTCCTGAACGCAACGTAGCTTTTCGTCCATCGGAAACGACGAGCTCAAGGAGAGCACGATGCAGAAGTTCGACACCCCCGCCACGATCGCCGCCGTTCTGGACGTCCCGGCGGGGCGTATCCGGTTCATCGCCGCGGACCGGGCCGACACCACGGTGGAGGTCCTGCCCGCGAACGCTTCGAAGAGCAGTGACGTGAAGGCGGCGAAGGAGACGACGGTCGAGTTCGGTGACGGGGTCCTGCGGATCGCGGGGGCCCCGGTGAAGAACCGGATCCTGGGGAACTCGGGTTCGGTCGAGGTGACGGTGCAGCTGCCGGCCGGTTCCCGGGTCGAGGCGAAGACGGCCGCGGGCGAGTTCCGCGGCGTCGGGCGGCTCGGTGACGTCGACTTCGAGGGCGCGGCCGGTTCGGTGAAGCTCGACGAGACCGCGGAGGCCCGGCTCAGTCTCCAGGCCGGTGAGATCTCGGTGGGCCGGTTGGGCGGTCCCGCCCGGATCAGCACCCAGCAGGGCGACATCCGGATCGCCGAGGCCATGCGTGGCACGGTCGAACTGCGTACCCAGCAGGGCGGGATCACGGTCGGCGCCGCTCGCGGAGTCTCCGCCTCCCTGGACGCCGGCACCGGCTACGGCCGGATCCACAACTCGCTCCAGAACGCCGAAGGCGCCGCGGCCGGCCTGAGCATCCACGCGACCACCTCCTACGGCGACATCACCGCCCGCAGCATCTGACCGCCCGACCAGCCCGAAGCAGCCGTGGCAGTGCGGGGCGGGCCACTGAGGAGATCTGCCCGCCTTCGGGTGGAGCTCCTGAAACCGCCCCGTCGGCCGTCGCCGTCTCAGGCCGTGATCTTCCCGCGTACCCCGATCAGGGCGTCCTCGAGGGTTTCCGCGACGTCCTCGTGCCCGGTGAACCCGTCGTCCGTTCCGGGGTCGACGGTCCAGCCCCATCCGCTGCCGTCGTCGCCGTCGATGGTGGCCGTGTGGTCGCCGCTGTGCACGCTGATGGACAGGTTCCCGCCGGGGAAGGCGGTCACGTCGGCGTGGGCGGTGTCCCCCAG
This sequence comes from Streptomyces sp. NPDC059874, assembly GCF_042731135.1. Lineage (NCBI taxonomy): Bacteria > Bacillati > Actinomycetota > Actinomycetes > Kitasatosporales > Streptomycetaceae > Streptomyces > Streptomyces sp. NPDC059874. The sequence continues at coordinate 14,789 of NZ_JBHWJY010000085.1, read as the reverse complement.
AACGCGCCGTACGGCGTCACGGGCGGCCTGTGCGGTGGTGGTCACGATGGTGCACTCCTCTTGGATGACGGCGGAGGTCGAGGTTCATGGCGTTCCGGTGCGCCTGCTGGTGATCCTCAGGTTCCCACCGAGGGCTGCGTAGATCACGTTTCCTTGGCCACCGCATTGAGCGTGGCGCCCGCCCCATTCAGGTCGCAGTGCCGGCTCCATGCAGCGCAGCTCGGACCAGTGGGGCATCGACGGTGGGGATGGCGATTTCCCAGTACTGGTCGGCGTCTTGCAGGGACAGCAGGCAGAACTGGTTCTTGTCGATCGCGTGACTCCCCGCGCCGGTCACGGGGCCTGCTCCGTGGACGTGGAACGGAGCGACCAGGGCGATGCCTTCACCGGATCGGCGGAAGAGCCGGAGCGGCAGCCACACCACCGGTGATGGCGCGGCGGGATCGAGAACGCCCGTCTGATGCGCAGACGATACAGCTGCGTACTGAACGCCGATTTCCGCAGGACGGGCAGACAAGTAGAACGCCGCTGGTGGGCCGGCCTTTTCCCCGCCCCTCCCCGGAGGGGGCCTGGTCCCTGCGGTTCCGTCTCCTCCCTGGGGAGGAGTGCGTAGTTGTGTCTCCCCTGTTTCGATAGCGGGTGGAGAAACTGGGCTGAGGGGGCCGGCTGTGCTGGGTCTGCTGCTGGAGTTGGGTGTTGGAGCTCTGCTGACGTGGGGTGATGAGCGTCGGAAGGCCAAGCGCCAAGCTCGTGACTTTGCGGCGGGGGCGGAGGTGCGCTTCGTGGCCTGCCTTCTCGGCGACCGGCCGTACTGTCGGAGTGCGTCTTTGGTTTTCCTCTGGGCCTCGCGATCCACGCTTCACTTCACGCCGACGGAGTTCGGTGAGCTTCATCGAAGCCCGATCCCGGTGGATCGGTTGGAAGTGCTTCGGGTCCGGCCGCGAGCGCGCACGGATTCCCGGTTGGTTCAGTGGGGCTGGGAGGTGGCCGAGTGCCGTGACGGCGACTCCGTGGTGCTGATCGGGTGTGCTCCCGCTTCCATGCGACACCTGACAGCCGTGCTCAAGGACCAGGACCCCAAGGGACCGCACGCCGAACAAACAGGCGTCGCCTGACCCCCGCAACAGCGGGGTTCGGCCTGGAGCCCCCGCCGCCGCCCCGGGGGTGAGATCCCGGTCGTACGATCTCTGGCGTGATCCGTCCTCTCTCAGGCCCTCCTACGTGGAGGCATCCCCTCGCTGCGTTCGCGCTGACTCTCCTGATAGCCACCTGTTGGTACGGGCTACAGCCGGTCTACCCGGACTGTGTTTTCTTCTCCAGCGGGGCACTGAATCCGAGCCAGGCTTATCAGCAGGCAATCGAGTCAGGACAGTGCGAGCCATCCCACGCACGCTGGACCACCTGGACCGATTGACCTGACGACTGCCCTGACGCCTTGGGCCTGGCCAGACCGGCGAGGTCGTGTGCACCTGAACGCTGCGCGCCGGGCAGGTCCCGCTCAGCTTTCGCGGATCACCTCGCGGCCCGGATGACGATGGCTGCGAGGTGCAGTCCGGCGCGGGTCGACACCCAGCGCCCCGGCCGGACGGGCGCGCGGCAATCCGTTCGCGTGGCGCATTTCCGGCCACCTACGGTCTGCGCATGACGAGGACCACGCCGGCCAGACCGGTATCCGTGGAGGCCGTGTTCCCGGAACTGGCCGCCCACCGGGGCCGGACGACCCGACTGCACCCCCGTCCGGGACGACCCGGCATGCGCGACAGCCATGTCGGCGGGCCGATGCTGTGGCCGTACGACGAGCCGTGGCCGGTCTGCGACGAGCCCCACCGGCACGAGACCGAGGGGTATCCGCCGGACGACATCCGCAGCGCCCGGGCCGCAGGCGCATGGCCCCGGAGCCGGCCGTGGCCCGGCGCCGGCACGCCGCCCGGGAAGGACGGACCGGTCCCGTTCGTGGGCCTCGCCCAGTTGTTCCGCCGGGACGTCCCGGCCCTGGCGGCCGGTCCCGACAGCGCGGACCTGCTGCAGCTCTTCCGCTGCCCGTTCGCCCACGGTTCCCACCTGGAGCGCCACTACCGCCTGCGGTGGCGGCGCGCCGCGGAGACCGAGCGCGCGGAACGCTTCCTCGCCGCTCCACCCGAAGTGCCCGTGCTGCCATGGGAGCACGAACTCCCCGAGCCGTGTGTCCTGCATCCCGAAGAGGTGGACGCCGGCTCGCACAGCTGGATGCCGCTGGAGGACCGCGACCCGTCCCTGCGCGGGAAGGCCTCGATCCAGGGCGGCCCGTCCGCTGCCCAACCCACCCGCCTCCGCTTCGGCCGGGACCGGGACCTGGCACGTCTTCACCTGCCCGGCCGCCCCCGGCCACCCGCCCCAATGGGTGCTCTCCTAGGGCGTTCCAGGGCTGCGGACTTGACCCGCACGTGCACTGGGAGTGGAAAAGTGAGCGACGGCCGATGAGTTTCCTCGTGATCAGCAGTCAGAGTTCATGGTTGGTGCACCGCAGGCACGAGTGTGGTCGAAGCGTGCACCGGCCGAACCTGCTGAGAACCGGTTACGAGACAGCGAGGAACCTCAAGATGCGTACTCTGATCACCACCGCCTTCATCTCCCTCGACGGCGTCGTGGAGGCGCCCGGCGGCGAGCCCGGTTACCGGAACTCGGGGTGGACCTTCAAGGACGTCGAGTTCCTCCCCGAGGCCTTCGAGATCAAGGGACGGGAGCAGAAGGAAGCCACCGCGATCCTGATGGGCCGGACCAGCTACGAGGCGTTCAGTCCGGTGTGGCCCGACATGGAGGAGTTCGCCGACTACAAGGTCATGCCGAAGTACGTCGTCTCCACCACCCTCACCGAAGACGACCTGGTGTCGAACTGGGGCGAGACGACGATCCTGCGCTCACTCGACGAGGTCGCCGCGCTGAAGGAGACCGAGGGCGGCCCGATCATCGTCCACGGCAGCGCCTCCCTGAACCAGGCCCTTTCGGACGCCGGCCTGATCGACCGCTACCACCTGGTCGTCTTCCCCCTCCTGCTCGGCGCGGGCAAGCGGCTCTTCAGCGCCACCGACAAGGACACCCAGAAGCTGAAGCTCGTCGAGCACGAGGTCTATGCCAACGGCCTGCAGAAGAACGTCTTCGACGTCGTCCGCTGACAAGCCTCCCGCGCTCGTGCGCGCACATCCAGGCGGAGTGCAGACAGGACGCGACCAGCCGGCGCCGACGCGAACGGCGAGAAGATCCGCGAGGTCAGCGCTACGGCAGCGGTAGTCGCCGTACTTGGACAGCCGGCGGTCAGCGGCCAGGTGCGCCGCGAGTGCTTCCCGGAGCGGTGGGGCGAGGTGTCCGTGGCGGGCGAGTGCGCTCAGGGCGGTGGTGAACGTCCGAGGCAGCGGCCCGTCGGCGGCGACCTTGTCTCGCAGGGCTTCTCGTACCGCGGGCAGCAGCACTCCGGCGTGTGCGTGCAGGGGCCGGAGTACGTCGGCGACGTCCGGCTGCCGTCGGTCACCGGGGAAACAGCCCCGGCCCCGCATGTCCCGGCAGGGCGCGTGGGTCCCCGATCCGGGTCAGGGCCCACCGTGCGTGGTCACCGACGGTGCCGTCGAGGAGGGCGGCGAGCCGGTCGGCGTACGGGGCCGCCCGGTGTCCGAGCACCGCCGGCAGCACGGCCGCGGCCGCGGACAGCCGGGCCACCAGCAGCGGCCACGCCGCGTCCAGCGCGCACCGGCGCAGCTCCGCATCGCCAGTACTCGCAGCACCGGGTGCCACTCCAGCAGGAGGGCGGTCCGGCCGGCGATCAGATGCAGCGCGGCCCGCCCCACCAGGGAACCCCGGCCAGGTTCGGCCGTGCGGCCGTATCCGGGTCGAGCGCGAGATCCACCAGGAACGGCAGCGCGGCCGTGCCTACGCCGGTGACCCGTCCCAGGAGGAGCTCCCGCAGGTCGCCGTAAGCCCGGTCCACGGCCTCGGGCCTGGCGTTGGCGTCCGCTCGGGCGATCCGGCGCAGCACCTTCGGCACGTCGGTGGCCGGGTGGTCCGGCCCCGTACCGACGGACCGGTCGAATCGCAGGGCGCTCGACCGCCACGTGGCGGTGTCCGGCTGCCGGCAGGCGCACAGCGACAGGGACTGCGTCAGCTGCCGGGAGGGCCGGGCAGCCGACGGAGTTCGACCAGAGCCACCGAGATCTTCACTGCGGTCGAAATCGTCAGGGCCTGCAGAAACGGCATACCCATGAGCCACAGGGCCACCATCATGACCGTGAGCACCAAGAATGCCGGTAGCAGATTGGTTCGCCTGATCACACTCCGCAGGTGTCCGGCCCCGCTCCGACGCTGATCCACCGCACTGATCGGGCGTGCGCTGACGCCTTCCTCCTCGGCTTGCGGCATTGGCTGTTGCCCTTCCCTCGCGTTCGTCTCCGGCGACGAGTCTTGGGTGCGCCCCGGCGGACTGCCACCGCTGCCACTCGTGCCCGCCGCCATCCGAGGTACGGGTTCACCTCACCGGCGGCCGACATGGCGTGCGCGGTGGAGGCCAGGTGCCCAGAGCGCTCTGCGCGGGGCACCTTTGGCTCGGGCCCCGGCGCAGGGGCACCACGCCGCGTTGACCACGGTCGTGGCCGCGGCCCTCGGGGGCTCGTCGGCGCCGCGCAAAGATTTTCCGCCCGCCTGTCACACTTCCGGGCGCCCATCCGTCAGTGCTGTGTAGACGCCAACACGGTGACCTGAAGGAGAGCAGCCATGACGAACACCAACAACCCCATCTCCCGCATGCCCAACCCCGGCGAGTTCGTCCCCGAGCTCGCCGACATCAGCGCGGCCCTCTTCCGCGCCACGGGCAACCGCTCTGTGCCGCGCAGCACGATGAGCCTCGTCCACCTGCGTGCCGGCCAGATCGTCGGCAACACCTACCTGACCATCCTGAACACCGCTTTCCTCCGCAAGGCCGGGGTGTCCGAGGAGCGCATCACCGCCGTCTCCTCCTGGCAGGACGCTCCCTACTTCACCGGTGCGGAGCGGGCGGCCCTCGCCCTGGTGGAGGCCACCCTCCAGCCCGCCCCGCACGGCAGGGAGCGCGTCTCCGACGAGCTGTACGCCGAGGTGGCGAAGCACTACGACGACAAGGCGCTGGCCACCCTCACCATCGCGATCGGCCAGATCAACTTCTTCATCGCCCTGGCCGTCATCGGCAAGCCCCAGCCGGTCGCCTCCCTCGCCGACCAGCAGTGGGACTGATCCCGGTCCACGGAGCCACGCAGCGCGGCGAGGACTCGGACCAGTGGCAGCTAGGCGCCGCTCCTCTTCGCACCCCTCCACGGTCAGGCCTCGGTCGCTCGCCTCGGCCAGGGTGAGCCGGTACACCACCGGGCGAACACCTGCTCGTCATCCACCGAGGCGACCAGGGCGGGTTCCCCACGCCTCGGCCACCTGGGGCCAGATACAGCCGGCGGTCCGCCGGGACTGCCATGCCCAGTCTGGGTGGGCCGAACGCTTCGACGTAGTCGCGGATTGTCAGACTGTGCCGGTACCGGGTGGCGCGTGCTCAAGGGTCGGCAGGGTAGGGCATGCGGATCGGCATCACTCCCAGGATGAGGTTCGCGCAGAACCTGTTCCACCGCGACTGACCAGCCGTGCGGACCTGGTGTCTGCTCCGCCAGCTGGTCACGGACAAGACGGGCTGTGAAGGCGGCCGCCTCTGCGGGATCGCTGGTCTCCAGGGCGATGTGGCCTTCACGGACTGGGTGGGCGATCACCAAGTAGGCGTCGGCAGCAGCCAACATCGCGGGGAAGGGTTCGTGGCCCCAGCCTCCCCAGGTCTCCGACTCGGACATGTTGAGCTGGTCCATCGAGAACCACGGATACATGCCGCGTAGCAATGGTTCGTTTGCGTCCCGGCACGATGATGTTCATGGAATTCTCTGAGGGAATACACGTCCTCGCGGCCGAGGAGGCCGGGCCTGTTCTTGAGGACCTGTCTGCCGATGGGGCGAGGGTCTTCGAGGTGGACACAGGCGGGTCGACAGACCAGGAGTCGATCATTCGCGGGTTCGGCGACGTTGTACCTCTCGAACCGCCGGTGCACGGGCGGAGCTGGGAGGCTTTCGGCGACTCACTGTGGGAAGGTCTGCGTCTGCTGGGTGAGGAGCGCATCGTCCTTGCGGTACGCGGGGAGTTTTGGGTGACCAAGCCGTGCGGTGCGGTTCAGGATGCGTTGGACGTTCTGGGGCATGTGGTGGAGCTTCTGGGGGATGAGCGCGCCATCATGGGTGCCCCGGTGGCGTTGTGCGTCATTCTCGTTGCCGCAGGCTGACGCCAGAGCCCGCGCACTTCAGCGGTCTCCACCCCTGACCGCCTCACCCCCGGCACGGTACGCGAGCTGAGCGGCGTGACCGCGGTCGCTGCCGGTTGCTCGTTCAGCCTCGCTCTGCTGTCCAACGGCACTGTCAGGGCAGCGTCGGTCAGCTCGGAACGGCAACACCGGTGGCGCCGGCGGCACCCCCATCACCGTCGTCAACCTCACCGGCGTCCGAGACATCTCCGCCCGGCGGTAACCACAGCCTGGCGTGCCTGTCCGGCGGCACTCGCAGAGCCTGGGGCGGCAACAACGCTGGGCAGCTCGGCAACGGGAGCACCACCAACAGCGGCACCCCCGCCACCGTGCGCACCGGCATCGGCACCATCACCCGCATCGCCGCGGGCGGTGAATGGAGCCTGGCCGCCTGAGGCCCCCGCAGCACCCCAAAAGAACCGGGCCGAGTGGCCCGCTGCGGCCTCCGCGGGGCCTGTGCCGAGCCGGCGGCGGCCGGGGGAGCGGGGCGCGGCCGCGGCCCTTGGCGGCCGCCAGCGCCTCGTGGCTTCGTTCACGAGAACGGGTTCTGGCGTTCCGTGGATCCCCCTCGGCCTGGTTCGCGTCAGCGTCGATGCACGTCGTGTCGGCGCCCGGTGTCGGGCCAGCCTGGGCCGGGTATGCCCCGCCCCGGCAACACCCAGCAGCGGGTGGGGAAATGAGGGGGCTGCGATGAGACGCGGGAGCGTGGACAAAGGCTGTCTGGGCATTGGGCTGGTCTTCCTGCCCTTCGCCCTCGGGCTCGGGTATGTGCTGGTGATGGCGGCCTGGCGGCTCGGACGCTACCTCTGGACCACAGGCGGGCCACGGCTCGCGGAAGGCGACCCGGCAGCGTGGACCGTCCTCGGCATGGTCCTCTTCCTCAGCGCGGTGATCGCCCTCATCCACTGGCACGCCGGCCGCGACGGCGGACCCAACCCGGTTCCCGGCCGGGCCATCCACCAAGGGGAAGACTGGTACTGGGAAGCCGAACCGATCGAGTACCCACCCAAACGGAAAACCGACACCCAGCCCCCACCCACCCCATAACCCGACGCCACCCGCAGAACACCGCCCCCGGCGACACACCCGGGTGAGAACACGACGCGTTGATGCGCTCGCGGAGGAGGTGGTGACGTTCGAGCAGATCGTGCTCTACGGGGTGGCCGAGCTGCCGGGCTGGGAATATCCGCCGCATGGCCATGGCTACCCGCGTTCGTAGGTGCTGGGGCAGCCGCGTGCCGGGTTTCGTTGACGAAGCCGCTGCGGTCAGGTCAGAGGAGCGGCCCCGTCCAGTTGAGCATGTCGTTGGTGTTCGCGGCCAGGTAGCACGGGTTGGGGTGTTGCTCGTGGAAGTCCTTGCGTGTGCCGTTCCATGTACCGGTGATCTTGACGTCGATTTCGGCGTAGCACTTGTCCACTTGTCCACTTGGCCTTGCCGTCGGTGTGCGTTGTTGCTGGACAGCGGGGTGCGGTGTCTATGGCGGCTCAGCTCGCCACAGCGACATTCACGGCAGCCTCCACGACCCAACCGGCCACCGCACACGTCCGTGATCTGGGCCCGGACGGCACGACGCTCACGCTTCACGACCAGGGGCTGCGCCGGGGCTGCATGACCCACCCTGTTCCCGCCTGGGCCCGTCCCCTGCTGAGGGCAGTCTCCTTCAGCGGATCGGCGCCGGCACGGGCGGACGCTGTTCAGCGATCCGCTGGGAAGCGAAGGGTTGCCGTCCTTGATGTCCTTCGCTCCGTACCCGCCTCCGCACACGCTTCAGCCTCCGCGCTGAGGCTCTGCAGTCGTTTGCCTGGTGTCGGCGATCAGTGAAAGTGAGCAGTCGTCACGCTGCTGACCTGGTGTTGTGCAGTTTGGTTGAGCGGGGTGTGGGCCTGCCGGCTCACTGAATCTGCGCAGAGTCCGGAGCGCGCGAACGGTTGGCCTGCGGAGTTTCCAGCTGTGGGCACGGTTGTGCAGGTTGGTTGGGTGCTGCGCGGCTTCACTGATCGGTGGTGGGTGGTTGCCGTCGGTCGCGGTGCGGGAGTGAAGACTCACGTGCCTCAGCCCCGGAGCTCCGGGCGGTCGGGGTCGGGATGCCTACGGGTGATGCCGGCATGGCCGGCCGGCCTGAGGGGCGCCGGCGCGGAGAGCGGGCGCAATAGACCCTCACGGGGCATGCGCCGGGCCGACTGGCTCCGTTCCTGTCCCGCAAGGCACTTCCGGGCGGTCAGCCGATCCAACTCGTTGCCCAGCAGGACCGGTCCACTATTGGTTACACCGTACACAGCGTGTACGGTGTAACCAGATCGACGACCGGAGGCTCTGATGTCCCACCCGACTGTTGCGCACGCGTTCGCCGCTTTGATGAACGGCCACGACCCCGACGCCGTGGACGGCTTCGTGGCCGAGGACTACGTCAACCACAACCCCTACGTCGAGGACGGCCGCGAGGCCAACCGGGCGTTCTGGGGCCGCTGGTTCGCCGCCTTCCCCGATACCCGTGTCACCCTCGAGGACGTCATGGTCGACGGGGACCGGGTGGCCGGCAGGTTCACCTACCGCGCGACCCACCTGGGGTCGCTGCTCGGAGAGGAACCCACGGGCCGCCCGGTGGAGATGCGGTCGCTGGACATCTGGCGGGTACGGGGTGACGGCATGGCGGTCGAGCACTGGGACGAGCTCAACACCGTCGAGTTCTTCACCCAGCTGGGTCTGTCGGCGCCGATGAGCATGCCCGGTGAGCCCGCCGGACTGCGGAGCCGGGAAGAGGGCGACGCGGCATGACACCTCCCGAGCAGGGAGCCAAGCCCTCTCCTTCCCGGCTGCGCCGGGAGCGGGAACGAGCTGAAGCGCGGGCCGAGATCCTGCAGGCCGCCCGTGAGATGGCCCGCGCCGATGGCTGGGAGTCGGTGAGCATGCGCCGCCTGGCCGACCGGATCGGTTACTCCGCCAACTACGCCTACCGCTACTTCAAGGGCCGCGACGACATCCTGCTGGCCTTCGTCAAGGACGGTTTTGTCCGGCTCGCCGGCATCATGCGCTCGCGCGGTACGTCGGTTCAGACGGCCGCGGCCGCCTACCTGGACTTCGCGCTCGACGAGCCGGACCTCTACCAGGTGATGTACGGCCTCGGCGGCGTCCACGTGCCCGCCGCCGAGACCGTCACCGAAGGTGCCGAGGTCGGCGCCGTGATCGCGGACGCCCTGGGGATCACGGACCCCCACGACGACCGCATCGCCCGCATTTGGGCCACCGCGCACGGCCTCGCCGCCCTGCACGCCATCCGCAAACTCCCCGTCGACCGAGCCCACCTGCACCGGCTGCTGGCCGCAAGCGTCGACGACCTGCTCCGCACCCCGCAGCGATCAGATGGAGACTCCCGATGACCACAGCCCTCGCCGTCCCCGGCCGGTGGACGGCCGACGACATCCCCGACCAGACCGGCCGCACCGTCGTGGTGACCGGCGCCAACAGTGGCCTGGGCTACATCACCGCGCGGGAACTCGCCCGCCACGGCGCCTACGTCATCCTCACCGCGCGAAACGCGGACAAAGGCAGATCCGCGCTGGACAGGCTCCGCGCAGAGCTCCCCGAATCCGCCGTGGAACTGCGCGCCCTGGACCTGGCCGACCTGGAGTCGGTCCACGTGTTTGCCGACGCCCTCGACACACCCGTGGACGTACTCGTCAACAACGCGGGGATCATGATGCCGCCGCGCGCCCTCACCAAGCAGGGGTTCGAGTCCCAGTTCGGTACCAACCACCTGGGGCACTTCGCCCTGACCGGCCTGCTGTTGGAGCGGCTGCGGGCCGGAAGCGACCCGCGTGTGGTGACGGTCTCCTCGACCCTGCACAAGAACGGAGCCATCCACTTCGACGACCTCGACGGCTCACGCTCCTACACACCGCGCGGGTTCTACGCCCAGTCCAAATACGCCAACGTGCTGTTCGGCCTGGAACTGGACCGGCGACTGCGCGCGAACGCCGTCCCGGTCCGCAGCGTGCTGGCCCATCCCGGATACTCGGCCACGAACCTCCAGTCCTCCGGACCGACAGGGCTACTCAAGGCGATCCTCAAGGTCACCAACCGGCTCGTCGCCCAAGACATGGAGACGGGCGCCCTCAACCAGCTCTACGCCGCCGCAGCCCCGAACGCCCAGGGCGGCCAGTTCATCGGACCAGACGGACGCAACGAGGCGAAGGGCCACCCCACCCTCGTACGACCGGCCGAATCCGCCACCGACCCCGAAACCGCCCGCCGCCTGTGGGACCTGTCGGAGCAGCTCACAGGAGTCCGCTACGACTTCGCTGTCCGGCCTACCAGCCCGCCCACCGCCGCCGACCCCACGCCAACAGCGTCACGGTGACCACATGCCCCGAACTCCTCAACCAAGTAAATCTGCGCAGGGGCTGGTCGCACGGGCCCGTTTGACCTGTGGTTTTTGTCGATCGAGGTGCGGCTGTGCAGGTTGGTTGAGCAGTGCGCAGGTTCATTGGTCCGCGACACCTGGTCTCGTTGGTCATTGAAACTGAGCAGTCGTCATGCTTCTGACCGGGGGTTGTGCAGGTTGGTTGAGCGGCTTGGTGCTGTGGTGGCTCACTGGATCTGCGCAGTGTCTGGGTGTGGCAGCCGTCTGACCTGCGGCGTTTTGCGGCCTGGCTGTGGTTGCTCAGGTTGGTTGAGCGCTGCGCAGTTTCAGTGATTCCCGGTATGTGGCGTACGGAGCAGTTCGGTGATGCCATCAGGGGTGTCGGTGACGACGGTGAGTTTCTTCGGGTTCAGTCGGACCAGTCCGTCGCCGTGCTCGAGGTTCAGGAATCTGGCGTGGCTGGTCATGTTGCTGCTGACGTAGCCGAGGCTACGGGTGAGCTTGTCGTCGACGGCCTCGTTGTCGAGCTGTTCTTCAAGGCCTTGGCCGAGTTGCCGTGCGATGGCGACGTCCGCTTGGAGGCGGTGGAGGTGTCCGCTGTCGGGTGTGGTCTGAGCTGGCCGGCGCCGATCCTGTGACCGGCCGCTTGAGCCTGTTGCCTCGGCGTTTGGCTTTCCGCGGCGGTATGGGAGCCGGTTCGTCGGGGCCGGTCACATGAGGGGTCTGACGACTGCTCGGGCGAGGGCTGCTGCGCATGAGCGCGGGGCGGCGGGGGCGTTCGGTCCTTCGGCGTAGTAGCGCAGGAAGGCTTCCTGGAAGCAGGCGCCGATCAGCAGGGATGCGGAGGCGTCAGGGTCGGCGTCCGGTGCCACGCGCCCGAGTTCCTGTTCGACGCGCAGGTAGGCGGCGAAGCCTGTGACTGCCTTTTCGGGGCCGCCGCCGTGCCGGCTCATCGCTTCCCGGTGGGCGGCCATCCGCTGCGGATCTGCGAGGAGCGCCCCCAGCATGGGGATCGACGCCTGGTAGAAGTCCAGTACGGCGTGAGCCAGTTCGGTGAGGTTGTCCTCGACATCGCCCGTGCCTGGGCGGACCGATACCCGGGACAGGCCGGGCACCCTCTCTTCGAGGACGGTGAGCAGCAGCCGCTCCTTGTCTCCGAAGTACTTGTAGAGCGTGGGCTCCGAGACCTTCGAAGCCTGGGCGATCTCCTTGGTCGTGGCCTGTGCGACACCGCGGGTGCGCAGGATCTCCGCGGCCGCGTCGAGGATCCGCTCTCGCGTGCTCATGGCGCTTCCCTTCCTCACCGATTGACAGGTTAGTGAACACTAGCCACCATAGGGGCTAGTGTTCACTAACCCCTGGAGGTTCACCATGTGCATTGCCGTCTTCGGTGCAGTCGGCAGCGCCGGACAGCACCCCATCAGCCAGACGCCCGCCGCCGGTCAGGTACGCGGCGGCCATGCCGTCTTTGCCGCGCCGACTGCCCCGGCCGCCGTGGGCAGCACCGTCGCACCGGGGTGCTGACCATGAGGAAACCGGGCACGAAGAAGCGAATCGTCATCGTCCTGTCCCTGCTGCTCGTCGGCCTGCTCGGCGCCGCGGGCACCGTCGGCTACCTCACCTTCCTCCGCTCGCCCGCCAACCCGCCGGCCGAAGCCTGCGCCGACGGGCCCGAGCCAGGAGAGCGTCCCGTTGTCGTCGCTGCGGGCGCCAGCATGACCCAGGGCACGCAGGGCGCGGACTGGGTGGGAGCCCTGCGCGAGCGGCCCGAGTTCCGGGGATACGAGATCGTCAATGCCGGCGTCAACGGCAGCACCAGTGCCGACCTGCGTGAGCGGATCGATACCGATGTCGTGGCGTGTGGCCCGGACGCGGTCACTCTCCTGGTCGGCACCAACGACGTCCGCAACGGCGTACCGGTGCAGGAGTACAAGGAGAATCTCGGCGCGATCATCGACCGGGTCCGAAGCCGGACCTCAGCCCGTATCGCGCTCATGTCCCTGCCGCCGCTCGGCGAGGACCTGGATGCCGACATCAACCACAAGCTCAGTGCCTACAACGCCGCGATCAAGGAGACGGCCACCCGCACCCAGGCCGTATATCTGCCCGTTCATGAACGGATGGCCGAGATTCTCCGGCAGCGCGGGGGCAACGGAACGTCCTACGACTTCAGCTTTGCACTGGCCTACAGTGCGGCGGCCGAGCACTACCTGCTCCGCCGCAGCTGGGACGAGGTGGCCCGCGGCAACGGCCTTGAACTGCTCGTCGACCACATCCACCTGAGCGACCGGGGTGGGGCGATCGTCACCGGCCTGGCCGCCCAGTGGCTCTCCGCAGACGACAGCCCCGCCACGAGCCGGCCGTAAACAAGGCCCACAGCACCGCGGAAAACCAACCTCCCCCGCAGCCGGGATCTGGAAGGGAAACACGTGAGCACCCTGCACACTCGCACCACCCATGTCATGTGCCTCGGCGACAGCCACACCCGCGCCCAGGTCGGCGTGGACTACATCAGAATGCTCAAGGAGCGCACCGCCGGGCGCCCCTATGTCTTCACCAACGCAGGCGTCAACGGCGACCTCGCCTACAACCTGCTGCAGCGCCTCGACTCCGTCATAGAGCAGCAACCGGACATCGTCACCGTCCTGATCGGCACCAACGACGCCAACGCGAGCCTCAGCGAGAAGAACACCCGCATGATGACGAAGATGAAGAAGCTGCACGTCACACCGACGATCGACTGGTACCGAGAGAACCTCGCCATCATCGCGGCCCGATTGTCCGAGGAGACCGACGCCCGGGTGGCGCTGCTGTCGCTGCCCGTGCTCGGTCAGGAGATCGACTCCGAGCCCGTCCGGCGGGCCGGCGAGTACAGCGAGGTGGTCAAGGAAACAGCCGCAGCGTACGGCGTCTCGTACCTGCCGCTGTACGAACGCCAGCTCCAGCATCTACGGACGGTCGGCCGCAGCCCCGGCATCGCCTTCAGGGACGGCCGAACACTGTCCAGCCGGGCCGCAATGCAACACTTCCTGCTGGGCCGCTCCTTCGACAGCATCGCCCGGCGACGAGGTCTGGAGCTGACGACGGACTTCATCCACCAGAACAGCCGCGGAGCCGCGATGATCGCGGACCTGACCGAGGACTTCCTCCGCATCAGCAAGGAGGAAGCGGACAACACGAAAGCAGCGAGTCGCTCGAACGGACGCTGCTCCGCTGCGACGAAGTGATCATGACTATTGACTCAGTGGTTCTGCGACGGCGTGTGGACGACCTCGAATCGGCCGTGCGCTTCTATGAGGGATCAACTGGTGAGCCGGCGGTCCGGTTTGAGTTCGCAGGGCTGAAGCTGGCCGGCACGGGCCGTCGCGGAGCGGTTCGCCGGGGTGGCAGCTACCTCGTCAGTCCCGGATCTGGACTCCACGGTCGCAGTCGGCGAGGCGGCGGGCGCTGAGGGGATTGCCGCTCCTTCGGTCACGCCGAACGGACCCGGGCGGTCTTGCGGCACCCGGACGGAGGGGTCTTCGAGTACGTCAGTCAGTGATGTCACCGGTCGGTGAAACTGGCTACGCGTCAGGTGCTATTCGGCGGTGGTTCTTCAGAGTCTCGGTGTTTCGTTTTCAGTAGACGCTGAGTCCTGTGGCCTGGTGCTTTGCTGCGGGACGATGGTCTTGCTGAAGACGTGACGCCGATCTACTGATGAAGCGCTCCGCCGAAGCGAGGGTGTGGTTGGCGCCGAGTCTTTACGCACGGGGGATCCAGTGAGGGCGGTTGTCCGCACTGTCGGCAGCTGATCTGCGCTATGAGCCGGCAGCATGCTGACCGTCACGCGGGAGTGGGAGGAACCTCCGCGAGTGGTCAAGCAGGTGCTGCGCCATGCCCGGGCTGGGGAGATGCGGATCTGCTGGGACCTGCTGACCCGTGTCACGGGTGGCTCTGTGCTGACCGGTGAGGCCCCGGAGTTTGCTCCGCCGGCCGAGGAGCCTGAGCTCTACCTGCATTTCCTGGTAACTAAGGGCTGTCCCGTAACTGCTGGTCACGGGTGAGATGATCTTGCGGTGGCTGGTGTGATCACGGCGTCTGAGCCGTCCTGGATAGCCCCGTTC
>NZ_JBHWJY010000084.1:0-37597 GCF_042731135.1 Streptomyces sp. NPDC059874 | reverse complement strand
ACCGCCCCCCGGGGGTGTTGGGGGGGGGGGCCCGGGGGGGCCCCCGCGGAACGGTGGAAGGGCGGGTAGGGGACCGGCTCCGCGCAGCGGCGGCCCCGCACCGCCGGATCGCGGGTTCCGCCGGGGACGGGCGCGCGACGGGGCGTCTCCTCGGGCGCCGAACGTTTCCAGGGGTCGGAGGGCCGAGGGTGGCTGCGTTCGGCGCCCTGCGGGGACGCCCCGCCGCACACCCGTCCCCGGCGGAGCGGGAGGCCCGTCAGGCCGGGAGGATGGCGTGGACTCGGTAGCCGCCCCCGAAGCGGGGCCCCGCGAAGCAGGAGCCGCCCAGGGCCGTGGCCCGTTCGCGCATGCCGAGGAGCCCGTGGCCGCCGCCCGGCGCGGCCGAATCCGCGGGGCTGCCACCGCCGTCGTCGAGGACGGTCACCTCCACCGACGGCCCGACCCGCACCACGCTGACCTCCGCCTTCGCCTCCGGCCCGGCGTGCTTGCGGACGTTCGTCAGCGCCTCTTGGATCACCCGGTACGCCGCCAGGTCCACGGCCGCCGCCAGCGGCTCCCGCCCCAGCTCGACGATGACCCGTACCGGCAGCCCGGCGTGCCGGAAGGTGTCCGCGAGTTCGTCCAGGACGGCCAGCCCGGGCGCCGGTTCCGTCGGCGCCTCCGGATCGCCGGACTGCCTCAGCAGCCCCACCGTGGCCCGCAGCTCGTTCAGCGCGGAGCGACTGGCGTCCCGTACGTGCGCGAGGGCCTCCTTCGCCTGGTCCGGCCGCTTGTCCATGACGTGCGCGGCCACCCCCGCCTGCACGTTGACCAGTGCGATGTGGTGCGCCACCACGTCGTGCAGGTCCCGCGCGATCCGCAGCCGTTCCTCCGCGACCCGCCGCCGGGCCTCCTCCTCCCGGGTCCGCTCGGCCCGTTCGGCCCGCTCCCGGATGGCGTCGACGAAGGCCCGCCGGCTGCGCACCGCGTCGCCGGCGGCCGCGGCCATCCCGGTCCAGGCGAAGATGCCGATGTTCTCCTGCGCGTACCACGGCAGCGGCCCGGCGAGCATGGCCACGCCCGTCAGCCCCGCCATGGTGAGCAGCCCGACCCGCCAGGTCGTGGGCCGGTCGGTGCGCGCGGCCACCGTGTACAGGGAGATCACCGCGCACATCGCGACGGGCGCCCGCGGTTCCCCGGTGGTGAGCTCCAGCAGCGAGAGCCCGCAGGTGACGGCGAGCACCGCGCGCGGCTGTCGGCGCCGGAACACCAGGGCGGCCGCGCCGAGCAGCATCAGCAGCAGTGAGAAGGGCTCGGGGGTGCGCGTCCCGAAGGTGGGCCCGTGCGGTCCGTGCGGGTCGGCGAACGATCCGACGACCATGGCGACGAACGCCCCGAAGGCCAGCACGGCGTCGGTGGCGAGCGGATGGGTCCGCGTCCACTGCCGGCAGGCCGCGAAGGGCCCGGGGTCTGTCGTCGTCACGGTAGGACACGGTACGGCCTGATCCGCCCGGGCCCCTAAGGCGGCGGTCGCAGCCCCTGGCCCCTCGGCGGCGGTCGCTGCCCCAGCGGCGTGCGGGAGCGCGCCGGGCCCCACTTCGCGCGGACCACGCACACGGCCATGACCGCGGCGATGGCCGCGAGGTGCTCCTTGCCCGCCAGGTTGTCCTTGATCAGCACCTCGCCGATCATCACCAGGATCACCAGGGCCCCCGTCACGTACGCCCGGTAGCGCCAGCAGACGTAGATCGCGAGCCCCACCACCGCGGCCGAGGGCCCGGTGTCGTTGACGATCCGGTCGGACACCGGCAGGCCGAAGGGGTGGTCGGGGCCGAGGGAGAGCCCGATCCGCGCGTACGTGGTCCCGGCGAGCGTGGCCACGTAACCGATGACCAGGGTGCGCCACCAGCCGATGCAGATCTCCGAGATCCCGAAGACGATCAGGATCTGCGCCAGCGCCCCCCACACCGGCAGGTCCAGGGCCGGGACGAACAGCGACAAGGGGGTCCGCAGCAGGGCCAGCCACAGCGGGTCGACGGCTTTGACCGAGCCGAGGTTCTGCACGGGCTGGAAGCCCCAGGAGGTGTTCTGCACGATCTGGAAGACGGAGGTCAGGGCTACCGCGCCGATCGTCATCGGGATCGCTCGCCATTTGTCGCGGACGAGCGCGTCCCGGACGGTCCCGAGCAGGGGCCCCCACTCACGGCTCGCGAACTGCCGTAGTGAGGAGGTGCTCAGCGCTGTCAACGGCGGGTCTCCAGGTGTCTGCGGTGCAGCCACTTCGGAAGGCCGGGGGCCTCCAGGAAGCCCTCGGCCCGGCCCGCGGCGATGCCGATCCGCAGCAGGTCCGAACTCTTCTCGAAGAGCATGAACCGTGGTTCCCAGATCGGCCGGTATTTGGCGTTGGCCCGGTAGAGGGACTCGATCTGCCACCAGCGGGAGAAGAAACTCAGCAGCGAGCGCCACATCCGCAGCACCGGACCCGCGCCGAGCCGTGAGCCGCGCTCGAAGACGGAGCGGAACATGGCGAAGTTCAGCGAGACCTGGGTGACCCCGATCTCCTTGGAGCGTTCCAGGAGTTCGATGACCATGAACTCCATCAGGCCGTTCTCGGAGTCCCGGTCGCGGCGCATCAGGTCCAGGGACAGCCCCTTGGGTCCCCACGGTACGAAGGACAGCAGGGCGCGCAGGTCGCCGTTGCCGTCGGTGCACTCCAGCATCACGCACTGGCCGTCCGCGGGATCACCCAGCCGGCCCAGGGCCATGGAGAAGCCGCGCTCGGTCGCGCCGTCGCGCCAGTCGTCGGCGCGGCGCACCAGCTCGTCCATCTCCTCGGCGGGGATGTCGGCGTGGCGACGGATGCGGACGGTGTACCCGGCCCGCTTGACGCGGTTGTACGCCTGGCGGACGGTGCGCATGGCGCGGCCCTCCAGGGTGAACTCGGCGGTCTCGACGATGGCCTCGTCGCCGAGCTCCAGCGCGTCCAGCCCGTGCCGGGCGTAGATCTGCCCGGCTTCCTCGCTCGCGCCGTTCACGGCGGGGATCCAGCCGTGTTCGCGGGCCTCGGCGAGCCACGGCTCGATGGCGCCGGGCCAGGCCTCGGGGTCGCCGATCGGGTCGCCGGAGGCGAGGGAGACCCCGCCGACGACGCGGTAGGTGACCGCGGCCTTGCCGGTGGGGGACCAGATGACGGACTTCTCGCGGCGCAGCGCGAAGTACCCCAGGGAGTCGCGGTCGCCCTGCCGGGCGAGGAGTGCGCGCAGCCGCTCCTCGTCCTCCTCGGTGAGCGGGTCGACGGCGCGGCGCGAGCGGAAGGCGGCGAACAGCACGGCGACCAGCAGCAGCATCGACATGACGTTGATGAAGACGTTGACCCAGCCCGGGGTGCTGACCATGTGGGTGATCTTGGCCTGCGGCTCCAGGGTGATCAGTCGCATCACGCCGTACTGCCAACGGTCCCGGAAGCCGGCCTCGGCGCTGTGCGGGGCGGTGTTGGTCGCCCCGACGAGCAGGGCCGCGACCAGCGAGGTGGCCAGCAGGCCGAAGGCGGCGACGGCGCTGGCGAGCACCGGGTTGGAGCGGTCGCCCTTGGCGTAGAACTCGCGGCGGCCGAGCAGCAGGGCGCCGACGAAGAGCGCGGTCACCCCGAGCGAGACCCAGTTCTGGGCATGCTCGCGGATCTCCTCGTACCGGTACAAGGCCTGCGCGAGCAGCAGCGCCAGGAGGCCGCCGAGCGCGAGGTTGAGGATCCAGGACGCGCGTTTGCGGCGGCCGAGGGTGACGGCGAGCAGCAGCGTGAACAGCCCCGAGGCGAAGCCCGCCGTGAGCATGTACGGGGTGTAGAAGTCGTCGGTGTTGTGGTTGCGCAGGTCCTGCCCGAGCGAAACCCACACCGCGCTCAGGAAGTTGACGAAGGCGACCGTCCGCAGGTACCAGATCGCGAACGCCGCCCCGCGCCGTGAGCGGGTGTTCCCCCGGTCCGATCCCTTGTCGGACCCTTTGTCGTTTCCCCTGCCGGCGGGATCGCCGCCGGTCTCTTTCCTGCCGGATGACGGACCGTTCGCCGGTACGGCGCCGCGGTCGGTCTCTGCGCTGGTCAAACGGACCTCTCCCATAAAAACCGATCATATGGGGCGTTACCGTCCATGACTGGGCGGCTCCGGGGCCACGGCCTGGTCAGGACCGCGAACCCCGGCGGCTCATTCCACCGGCTCCTGCGCCACCCGCTCAGGGAGCTCCGCCGCGAGAGCGGCGGCCGCCTGAACGAGGGGGAGAGCCAGCAAAGCCCCGGTGCCTTCGCCCACTGTGACGCCGTGGTCGAGCAGAGGGTTGAGCGCCATCCGGTCCAGGGCCTTCGCCTGGCCCGGCTCGCCGCTCGCCTGACCGGCGAGCCACCAGTCCGGCGCCCGGAACGCGGCCCGCTGGGCCACCAGCCCGCAGGCCGCCGAGACGACGCCGTCGAGGATGACCGGCGTACGGCGGACCGCGCACTGGAGCAGGAAACCGGTGATGGCGGCCAGGTCGGCGCCGCCGACCGCCGCGAGCAGCGCGACCTGGTCGCCCAGGACCGGGCGGGCCCGGCGCAGGGAGTCGCGGATCGCCGCGCACTTGCGCATCCAGGCCAGGTCGTCGATGGGCAGCCCGCCGCGACCGGTGACCACCGAGGCGTCCGTACCGCACAGCGCGGCGACGAGGGTCGCGGCGACCGTGGTCCCGCCGACGCTGAGATCGCCGAGCACGACCAGATCCGTACCGGAGTCGGCCTCCTCGTCGGCGATCCGCATCCCGAGCCGCAGCGCGGCCTCGGCCTCCTCGGCCGTCAGCGCGTCCTCCACGTCGATCCGGCCGCTGCCGCGCCGCACCCGGTGGCGGACCACGTCCTCGGGCAGCAGCTCCGGGTCGCAGTCGAGCCCCGCGTCGACGACGCGCACGCCGGCCCCGAGCCGGCCGGCCAGGACGGCGACCGGGCTGGCCCCGTCGAGCACGCCCCGCACCAGCTCGTGGGTGGTGCCGGCGGCCCGGGCGGAGACGCCCTGCGAGGCGATCCCGTGGTCGGCGGCGAACAGCACCACGCGCGGGCGCTCGATCGGCTTGACCGGCACCTGCCCCTGCGCGGCGGCCAGCCACTCGGCGAGCTCGTCGAGCCGGCCCAGCGCGCCGGGCGGCACGACGAGGCGCTCACGGCGTTCCTCGGCATCACGCCGGACGCCCCCGTCGGGGCGCTCGATCAGATCGGAGAAGTCGTCGAGATTCAGCGTGCTCATCTGCCAGAGAGTACAGCCGGTGAGGCTCTCCCTCAGGGGGTGTTCCGGCCCTCCGACCGCCCGTGCGGCCGCCTGCCCGGCCGCAGCGCGCCGAGATGCACCCCGATGAGCACCAACGGGGCGCCCAGCAGCAGACCCACCGTCAACTCCTCGTCGTCCAGCCACGCGGAGAGCACGATCGTCACCACCGGGGCGACGACGAACACGTAGGCCGCGCGCGAGGCGCCCCAACGGCGCACCACCACCAGATAGAGGACGAAGGTGAGCACCGACCCCGCCACCACCATGTACGCCAGCGCCCACCAGGTCGCCGCCCGCTCCGGCAGCCGCCAGGCGTCCCCGGCCGCGAACGAGCCGGCGAACAGCAGCGCCGCCCCGGCGCTCATGCCGACCGCGTTCATCGTCACCGGATGGACCGGAGGCAACCGGTGCACGAGCACGGTCGCCTCGGCGAGGGACAGTACGGCGCCCAGCACCGCCAGCAGCGACAGCACCGGCACCCCGCCCTGCAGCGGAGCCCGCGAGGCCAGCGCCACACCGGCGACCGCGACGAGCGTGCCCGCCAGGGCGGACCTGCGGAAGGGCTCCTGCCGCTGCGCCACCACCAGCAGCAGCGCGGCCAACGGAACCAGGGCCAGCAGGGTCTGCCCCAGCCCGGCGTGGACCCGTACCAGCGCGTAGTAGGCCAGGGCGAAGGTCACCCCGAAGTTGAGCACCCCGTAGAGCACCGCCCCCGCCAGCGCCCGCCCGCGGGGCATCGGCAGGCGCAGGACGGCCATCACCGCCAGCAGCACCACGGCCGCCGCGCCGAAGCGCACCGCGGCGCCCCACAGCGGGTCCAGCTCGCGATTGCTGAACCTGACCCCGACCGCGTTGCCGCCGCCGAGCAGACAGCACGCGGCGAAGGCGGCGAGCCCGGCCCGCTCCCCGGCCGTCCTTGAGGCACCCACGGGACCACCTCGACTATTCCTTGAGTACGACCGCCTGCCCCGCGACGACGAGCAGTACCTGTTCGCACTGGCCCGCGACGGTGGCGTTCAGCCGGCCCAGCTCGTCGCGGAAGCGTCGTCCCGAAGCGGTCGCCGGGACGACGCCCCCGCCCACCTCGTTGCTGACCAGCACCACCCGGCGGCGGGTCGCGCGCACCGCCGCGACCAGCTCCTCCATCCGTTCGCGCAGGTCCTTCTGCCCGGTCGCGGCCCACACCGCGTCGTCCCACGCCCCGGCCCGGTCCATCGCGTCGGTGAGCCACAGCGCCAGGCAGTCGATGAGCAGCGGCGCACCGGACTCCGCGAGCAGCGGAGCCAGATCGCAGGTCTCCACCGTCCGCCAACCCCCCGGCCGGCGCTCGCGGTGCAGGCCGATCCGCTGGGCCCACTCCGCGTCCCCGGCCCGGGTGCCGCCGGTGGCCACGTAGACCACCTCGGGGAAGGCCTCCAACCGCCGCTCCGCCTCCACGGACTTCCCGGAGCGGGCCCCGCCCAGCACCAGGGTCCGGCGCGGGAGGTCCGGCACCGCGTGGTACTCCCCGACGATCACGGTGGTCCCGTCCCGCACGGCCCGGGCCCCTGAGGCCGCGCACCGGCGTTCCAGCTCCCGGCCCGGCGGGGTGTCGTGGTCCAGGTGGACGGCGATCACGTCCGTGGCCGGGCCGACCGCACCGCTCGCGCGCAGCCGGGCCAGGGCCTCGGGCCGCCCCAGCACATCGGCCAGCACCATGTCGTACGGCCGTAGCCCGGTCCTGCCATCGGTGCCCGCAGGGGCGCCGCCGGGCGGCAGGTACAGCAGCCTGCCGCCGTCCGGGCCCGTCACCTCGTACCCGGTGCCGGGCGCGTCCATCGGCACGGCCCGCACCCGGTGCCCGGAGATCACCGACAGCTCCCGCCCGTCCGGGACCCGCCCGGCGGCCGGCAGCCCGGGCGGCAGCTCGACGGCGGGCCCGTCGTGCGGGTGGGTCAGCAGGACCTGCCGTACGCCGGCCAGCGAATGCCCGGCGCGGGCGCCGGCCAGCACCGCCCCGGGGGTCAGGTCGAGCAGCAGCGCCCCGTCGACGAGTACGGCCGTAGCGGCCCGGGAGCGGGTACCAACGGATACCGCGCAGGTCGCGCAGGGACAGCCGGGGCGGGGCAGCCCCTGGGGTGTGCCGGTGCCGAGCAGAGTGAGTTCCACAGGATGATCCTCCCGCGTCGCCGAGACTGCTGCGCGCCCGGTTACTCTGCGGGCACACTCAAGGCAGCAGCGGACGAGCAACGGAGGCGGACATGGCGTGGACGTGGCGGTTCGAGAAGGCCGACGGCACGGAGACGGCCCCGGCGGTGGCACCGGAGGAGTTCACCACGCAGGGGGACGCGGAGTCCTGGATCGGTGAGGTCTGGAAGGACCTCCTGGAAGGCGGCGCCGAGCGGGTTCGCCTGTCGGACGACGGAGGCGTGGAGATCTACGCGATGTCGCTGCGGGAGGCCCTCGACGCCTGACCCCCTGCGGGGTTGCTCCGGGGTCTCGGGTGCGGCGCCGTTGCGGGGGCGCTGCCCCGAGCCCTCCCCCAGCTACCGCTGGGGTACCCCCAGCGCCTCAAACGCCGGCGAGGCTGAAATTGCCCTCCAGCCCGCTCGACGGCGCCGGGGGAATTCCACGCGCGCTTGTCGGACGGCGGGAGCGAAATCCAACCCCTCCGGCGTTTGAGGAGCGGGGTACGGGGCGGAGCCCCGGGGCTTTGGGGCGCGGCACATTCAGCCCCGCCGGCGTTTGAGGCGCGGGGGTGTGGGGGCGGAGCCCCCGCGAGGACCCGCGCAGCGGCCCCGGCGGAAGGGCTAACCCCGGACGCCGCAGAGGTGCAGCAGGGCTGCCACGCCCCGGTACGGGTCGGTGCGGCCCGCGCGGTCCTCGGCGGCGAGGAGGCGTTCCAGCTCGTCGTCCGGCGGCAGGGTCTCGCCCGCCTCGGTGCCGTCGGTGAAGACGCGCACCCCGTACCAGGAGTGGAGGGGCGCTCCGATCCCGGAGAAGGTGGCGGTCAGGTCCGCCAGGCGGTCGGCGCGTACGTCCAGGCCGAGCCGGTTCGTGTAGTCGATGGTGTCGAAGGCGGCCAGCGCGCCCTTCCAGTCGCCGTCCAGCCCCGGCCGCATGGCGAGGGCGTCGCCGTTGCGCACGAGGAGGGAGAGGAGGCCGCCGGGGGCGAGCATGCGGGCCAGCCCGGCGAGCATGGCGTCCGGCTCGGGCACGTACATCAGTACCCCGTGGCACAGCACCACGTCGAAGCTGCCCGGCAGGAAGTGCGCGCCGGTTTCGCGGCCGTCGCCCTCCATGAGCCGGACCCGGTCCTGGATCCCGGCGGGTTCCCGCTGGAGCGCCTCACGGGCGACGGCGAGCATGGCGGGGTCCTGTTCCAGGCCCGTCACCTTGTGCCCGGCGCGGGCGAGGCGCAGCGCCTGGGTGCCCTGGCCCATGCCGACGTCGAGGACGCGCAGCCGCTGCCCTACCGGGAAGCGGTGCGCGATCTGTTCGTCGACCTGCCGGCCCACGAGTTCCTGGCGGACGGCATTGCGCAGTCCACCCAGGCCCTCCAGCCAGAGCCGGGCGCCCTCGGAAAATCCGCTCAGGGCCGTTCCCCGCGCTTGACCTGCGGCTTCGGCAGGCGCAGCCGGCGCATCTGGAGCGTGCGCATGAGGCCGTACGCGACGGCGCCGCGGCGCGGCTCGTTCGCGAAGCGCTCGTTCAGTGCCTTGCGCAGGCGGAACACCAGGCCGATGGAGTCGACGATGATCAGGGCGATCACGCCGAGCCAGAGGAGGAGCGCGATGTTCTGGATCGCGGGCTGGCGGACCATGCTCAGCACCAGGATGATCACCGCCAGGGGCAGGAACATCTCGGCGACGGAGAAGCGGGAGTCCACGTAGTCGCGGACGAAGCGGCGGACGGGGCCCTTGTCGCGCGCGGGCAGGTAACGCTCGTCGCCACTGGCCAGCGCCTCGCGCTGCTTGGCCATCTCTACGCGACGGCGCTCACGGGCTCGCTTGGCATCCTCCTTGCGGTTGCCGGTCGAGGCCACCACGGCCTTGCGCTGCGACTGGGCCACAGCACGCTTCGGCGTAGGGCGGCCCTTCGGGGCCTGCGGGTCACGGGGCTGCGAGAGGTCGGCGCTCACCTTGTCGGTGGCGGCGGCCTTCTCTTCCTTGGAGGAGCGGCTACCAAACACAAATGCAAGCGTACGTGGTCGATCGCATGGGCCCCACCCCGGCGGGGAACGATCCGGCAACGGCGCGCGTCCTTCCCAGTGCGAGGCTCGTCGGGGGCGCACCTACTCCTCACGCCTGATACGGCGGGGACGGAGTCGTCCTGGAGGAGGAGCGCATCCGTACTCGAACAGTGCGGTAATGGAGACAGGCCCCGTACTGTGGGTCTTGTTGGTGACCTGGAGCACAGTCCGTCTAGAAGGGGGCGCGCGAAGCCCATGAGCGGTGTCATGAAGCGTATGGGGATGATCTTCCGCGCGAAGGCGAACAAGGCCCTTGACCGGGCCGAGGACCCGCGCGAGACCCTCGACTACTCGTACCAGAAGCAGCTGGAGCTGCTTCAGAAGGTGCGCCGCGGAGTCGCCGACGTGGCGACCTCCCGCAAGCGTCTGGAACTGCAGCTGAACCAGCTGCAGGGGCAGTCCGCCAAGCTGGAGGACCAGGGCCGCAAGGCCCTCGCCCTGGGCCGCGAGGACCTGGCCCGCGAGGCCCTGTCCCGTCGTGCCTCGCTCCAGCAGCAGGTCAGCGACCTGGAGGTGCAGCACCAGACCCTGCAGGGCGAGGAGGAGAAGCTGACCCTCGCCGCCCAGCGCCTTCAGGCCAAGGTGGACGCCTTCCGGACAAAGAAGGAGACCATCAAGGCCACCTACACCGCGGCCCAGGCGCAGACCCGGATCGCGGAGTCCTTCTCCGGCATCTCCGAGGAGATGAGCGACGTCGGCCTGGCCATCCAGCGGGCCGAGGACAAGACCGCCCAGCTCCAGGCCCGCGCCGGCGCGATCGACGAGCTGCTGGCCTCCGGCGCGCTCGACGACCAGAGCGGGCTGGGTTCCAAGGACGACATCCAGGCCGAGCTGGACCGCCTGTCGGGCGGGACGGACGTCGAGCTGGAGCTCCAGCGCATGAAGGCCGAGCTGGCGGGCGGCCCGTCCGCCCAGCAGCAGGCCATCGAGGGCGGCGCCCCGGGCACCGGCCAGCAGCAGCAGAGCCAGCACCGGTTCGACAAGCAGTAGGACGGGGCCCGTCATGATTGTCCGCATCATGGGGGAAGGTCAGGTGAAGATGGCCGACAGCCACTTCGCCGAACTCAACAAGCTGGACGACGAGCTGCTCGCGGAGATGGAGAGCGGTGACGAGGAGGGCTTCCGGCGCACGCTGGGAGCGCTGCTCGAAGCCGTACGGCGGCTCGGCGAGCCGCTGCCGGACGAGGCGCTGGAGCCGTCCGAGCTGATCCTGCCCGGTCCGGACGCGACGCTGGACGAGGTCAGGGAGATGCTCAGCGACGACGGCCTGATCCCCGGCTGAGCGCGCACCAGGTCACACCCACAAGCCGACGGGCCCGCCCCCACTTTTCCGGGGGGCGGGCCCGTCGTCGTACCGCCTTCAGTGCTCGGGCGGTTTCTCCAGGGAGACGGCTGCCCGCTCCGGGTCCGGGGTTCCCCCGATGAAGTTCTCGAACCTGCGCCGCGGAGCCGCCCAGCGCCGGTCGTGGTGGAAGGCGCGCAGCCCGGCCTTGGCGCGGGCGCGCGGGCGTTTCGCGTAGAACTTCTTCGCGTACGGGGACCCGGGCCGGGCCAGCCGGATCGCGCCGATGAGCGCCACGAAGGGGATGACCACGCCGAAGACGGCGGTGCGGGCCTTGCCCTTCCACAGGGCGATCAGGGCGAGGAAGAAGTTGCCGGCCGTGTTCATGGCGACCAGCCCGCGGCTCTGCCGCTCCTCGTTGGTCAGGTCGTTCACCCCGAAGGGCACGAACCCGCCCAGGACCAAGGCCACCAGGGCGGCCGTCAGGACCACGACCTCCACGCTCTTGCGGCCCTCCTCGCTCCAATACACGTCGTCGAGGTGCAGGATCAGCGCGAACTCGTCCAGGACCAGGCCCGCGCCCAGCCCGAAGATCACGGCGGAGAGTCCCGCGCCGAAACCGTGCCGGGCGCTGCCGACCGCGCCGAAGCCGCCGATGATCACGAGGATCACGCCGGGCACCACGTGGTGGATGTGCAGGCCGCCCGGGGTGACGTTCTTGAAGGGCCCCCGGCCGGCCCGGATCATCCGGGTGATCACGCGGGTGACCAGGAACGACGTCACGAAGGAGAGCAGCGCGAGGAGCATGGGCAGCTTCCCCGGTTCGACGATGTTCCGATACCACCAGTGACCCATCCCACTGACTCCCTATTTGGTAGGTAATGGGCAATTTACCGGTCGTGGCGAGCGGGTAGCGTTCGCGCCGATGACAGATTCCTTCGAAGATCAGCCCGTCGCGCCGCCCGCGGACCGCGCCTCGTTCCTCGACGGCGTCCGCTTCGCCTTCGGCACGCTCACCGTGCTGCCCGCCCGCATCACCCGCTGGGACCGCCCCGCCGCCCGCACCGGGATGGCCTGCGCCCCGCTCGCCGGGCTGGTCGTGGGACTGCTCGCCGCCCTGCCCGGGGTGCTCCTGCTGGTGCTCGGCGGCGGCCCGCTGCTCGCGGCGGCCGTCACCGTCGCCGTACCGGCCGCGCTGACCCGGGGGCTGCACCTGGACGGACTCGCCGACACCGCGGACGGCCTGGGCAGTGCCAAACCGGCCGAGGACGCGCTGCGCATCATGAAGCAGTCCGACATCGGTCCCTTCGGGGTCGTGGCCCTGGTGATGACGCTGTTGGTGCAGGTCGCCGCCCTGTCCGACGCCTACGCCGACAGCTGGGTGCGCGGTGCCCTCGCCGCCGTCACCGCCGCCGTGACCGCCCGCCTCGCCATGACCCTGGCCTCCCGCGAGGGCGTTCCGCCGGCCCGACCGGAGGGCCTCGGCGCCGCCGTCGCCGGTGTCGTCCCGCGCACCACGGCGGCAGCGCTGGCCACCCTCACGACGGTGGCAGCCGCGACCGCGGCCCTTCCGCTGGGCCCCCCGGCGGCCGCACGCGCCGCCGCGGCGGTCCTCGCGGCCCTGTTCGTCGCGAACCTGCTGCTGCGCCGCTGCGTGCGCCGTTTCGACGGGGTCACCGGCGATGTCTTCGGCGCCCTGGCCGAGGTATCGGCGACCACAGTCCTGCTCGTCCTCGCCCTGGGCTGAAACCCTCGACTTGGCTCGGGGCCGCCACGCGTACGTGGTCGGCGCCGACGACCACCTCGGCCCGGAGTCGCCGGAGCGCCCGGTGGTCGCAGGCTGCCGTCCCCGGCCCAGGCCGGGCCCCCGCGGGGGACGACGTAGGGTCAGGGCGTGGAAGACACCTCGATCCCGGCGCCCATCACGGTGCTGCTCGCCGACGACCAGGCGCTGTTGCGCTCCGCCTTCAAGGTGCTCGTCGACTCGGAGCCCGACATGCGGGTCATCGGCGAGGCCTCCGACGGGGCGCAGGCCTTCGCCCTCGCCCGCGAGACGCGCCCCGACGTCGTGCTCATGGACATCCGGATGCCCGGCACCGACGGACTCGCCGCCACCCGGATGATCAGCGCGGACCCGGAACTCGCCGCCGTGCGCGTGGTGATGCTCACGACCTTCGAGGTCGACGAGTACGTGGTCCAGGCGCTGCGGGCCGGCGCCTCCGGGTTCCTCGGCAAGGGCGCCGAACCCGAGGAACTGCTCAACGCGATCCGCGTGGCCGCCGCCGGTGAGGCCCTGCTCTCCCCGGCCGCCACCAAGGGGCTCATCGCCACCTTCCTCGCCCAGGGCGGCGGCGCCGACCCGGCCGCGGCCTCGGCCGGCACGCACGCGCAGCGGCTCGCCGCGCTGACCGTCCGGGAGCGCGAGGTCCTCGTACACGTGGCCGCAGGGCTGTCCAACGACGAGATCGCCGGCCGGCTGGAGGTCAGCCCGCTCACCGTCAAGACCCACGTGAACCGGGCCATGGCCAAGCTCGGCGCCCGCGACCGCGCCCAATTGGTGGTCATCGCGTACGAATCGGGACTCGTCCGACCCCGCGCCGAGTAGCGGTGTACGCGGCGCAGTAGTGCGGCGTACTGCGGACGCGGTATGCAGCACATAAGGACGGGACCTGGGAGCGACGCGGGACGTCCCGGCCGCGGGACAGGCTGGGAACGCCCTTGCGTTCCCACTGCAGAGAGATCCCACACCCATGTCCTGGCTGTCCCGCTTCAGCCTTGCCCAAAGGGCGTTGATCGGCCTCGTGTCGCTCGTCGCGCTCCTCTTCGGCGCCATCGCCATCCCGCAGCTCAAGCAGCAGCTGCTGCCGTCCATCGAACTGCCGATGGTGTCCGTGCTCGCGCCGTACCAGGGCGCCTCGCCCGACGTGGTGGAGAAGCAGGTCGTCGAACCGATCGAGGCCATGCTCAAGGGCGTCGACGGAATCACCGGCATCACCTCCACGGCCAGCGAGGGCAACGCCCTCATCATGGCCACCTTCGACTACGGCGACAGCGGCACCAAGCAGCTCGTCGCCGACGTCCAGCAGGCCGTGAACCGGGCCCGGGTCCGGCTGCCCGCCGAGGTGGACCCGCAGGTGGTGGCCGGTTCCACCGACGACATCCCGACGGTCATCCTCGCCGTCACCTCCGACAAGGACCAGCAGGCCCTCGCGGACCAGCTGGAACGTTCCGTCGTCCCCGTCCTGTCGGACATCGAGGGCGTCGGCCAGGTCACCGTCGACGGAGTCCAGGACCTCCAGGTCACCGTCACCCCCGACAACGCCAGGCTCGCGGCCGCCGGCCTCGACGGCGCCGCCCTCGCCCAGGGCCTCCAGGCGGGCGGCGCGACCGTCCCCGCCGGCTCCTTCGACGAGGCGGGCAAGAACCGGACCGTCCGCGTCGGCGCCGGCTACACGTCCCTCGCCCAGGTGGAGGACCTGCGCCTGAGCCCCGGCCCGGGCAAGCCGGCCGTGCGCCTCGGCGACGTCGCCACCGTGCGGCAGCAGCCCGCCACGGCCGTCTCCATCACCCGTACCAACGGCAAGCCCAGCCTCGCCCTCGTCCTGACCATGGACAAGGACGGCAGCGCCGTCGCCATCTCGGACGCCGTCAAGGACAAGCTGCCCGAGCTGCGCTCCACCCTCGGCGCGGGCGCCGAGCTGACCGTCGTCAGCGACCAGGGCCCGGCCGTCGCCAAATCCATCTCCAGCCTCACCACCGAGGGCATGCTCGGCCTGCTCTTCGCGGTGATCGTGATCCTGGTCTTCCTGGCCTCGCTGCGCTCGACGCTGGTCACCGCGGTCTCCATCCCGCTGTCCGTCGTCCTCGCGCTGATCGTGCTGTGGACCCGCGACCTGTCGCTGAACATGCTGACGCTGGGCGCGCTCACCATCGCCATCGGCCGCGTCGTCGACGACTCGATCGTGGTCCTGGAGAACATCAAGCGCCACCTCGGCTACGGCGAGGAGCGCGAGAGCGCCATCATCACCGCGGTCAAGGAAGTGGCCGGCGCGGTCACCTCCTCCACGCTCACCACCGTCGCCGTGTTCCTGCCGATCGGCCTGGTCGGCGGCATGATCGGCGAGCTCTTCGGCTCCTTCTCGCTGACCGTCACCGCGGCCCTGCTGGCCTCGCTGCTCGTCTCCCTGACGGTCGTTCCGGTGCTGTCGTACTGGTTCCTGCGCGCGCCGAAGGGTGTCACGTCCGGGGACGCCGAGAGCGCCGCGAAGGCCCGCCGCGAGGCCGAGGAGAAGGAGGCGCGCAGCAAGCTCCAGGGCCTCTACGTACGGGTCCTGGGCTTCGCCACCCGCCGCCGCCTGACGAGCGTGGCCATCGCGGTCGTCATCCTCGTCGGCACCTTCGGCATGACCCCGCTGCTCAAGACCAACTTCTTCGACCAGGGCGAGCAGGAGGTCCTGACGGTCAAGCAGGAACTGGCCCCGGGCACCTCCCTGGCCGCCACCGACGAGGCGAGCCACAAGATCGAGCAGGTGCTCGCCTCGGTCGACGGGATCAAGAGTTACCAGGTCACCGTCGGCTCCTCCGGCTTCCTCGCGGCCTTCGGCGGCGGTACGGGCTCGAACCAGGCCTCGTACCAGGTCTCCCTGAAGGACTCCGGCAAGGCGGACAGCGTCAAGAAGCAGATCGAGGGCAAGCTGGCCGCCCTCGACGGCATCGGCGAGACCCGGATCGCCGCCGGCGACGGCTTCGGCAACCAGAACCTCAGCGTGGTCGTCAAGGCCGGCGACGCCGAGGTCCTCGCCAAGGCCGCCGAGCAGGTCCGCGCCGAAGTGGCCACCCTCGAGAACGTCACCGACGTGCAGAGCGACCTGTCCCAGTCCGTGCCCCGGATCTCGGTGACCGCCACCCCCAAGGCGGCGGAACTGGGCCTGAACCAGGCCGCGCTGGGCGGGATCGTCGCGCAGGCCGTACGGGGCAACCCGGCGGGCAAGGCCGTACTGGACGACACCGAGCGGGACATCGTCATCAAGTCGGCCCAGCCGGCCACCACCCTGGCCCAGCTGCAGGCCCTCCCGGTCGGCCCCGTGACGCTCGGCGACATCGCCGAGGTCAAGGAGGTCCCCGGCCCGGTCGCGATGACCCGGATCGACGGCGCCCGCGCCGCCACCATCACCGCGCGGCCGGTGGGCGACAACACCGGCGCGGTCAGCTCCGACCTCCAGACGAAGATCAAGGCCCTGGACCTGCCGGAGGGCGCCACGGCCTCCATCGGCGGCGTCTCCGAGGACCAGGACGAGGCCTTCGCCTCGCTGGGCCTGGCCATGTTCGCGGCCATCGCGATCGTGTTCATGCTGCTGGTCGCGACCTTCCGCTCGCTGGTCCAGCCGCTCATCCTGCTGGTCTCCATCCCGTTCGCGGCGACCGGCGCGATCGGCCTGCTCCTCGTCACCGGCACCCCCATGGGCGTCCCGGCGATGATCGGCATGCTGATGCTCATCGGCATCGTCGTGACCAACGCGATCGTCCTGATCGACCTGGTCAACCAGTACCGGGCGCAGGGCCTCGGCGTCGTCGAAGCCGTCGTCGAGGGCGGCCGGCACCGACTGCGCCCGATCCTGATGACGGCCCTCGCGACGATCTTCGCGCTGCTCCCGATGGCGCTGGGCGTCACCGGGGAGGGCGGATTCATCTCGAAGCCCCTCGCCGTCGTGGTGATCGGCGGCCTGGTCACCTCGACCCTGCTGACGCTGCTCCTGGTGCCGACGCTCTACACGATGGTGGAACTCCGCAAGGAGCGCCGCCGCGCGAAGCGCTCGGTGCGCGGCGAGGCCAAGCTGAGGGTGGTTTCCCCCCGGGAGGAGGAGGCGCCGACCGGCGTCTGATCGGGCAGGCCGGGGCCGGCCCGGCCCCGGCCCTCCCGCGCGGCGCAATGCCGAAGGGGCGGCCCCCGTACGGGAGCCGCCCCTTCTGGCGTCTGCGGGCCGGCGGTATGCGTTCCGCAGCCCCTACGGGAGCGCGAGCATCCGCTCCAGCGCGAGCTTCGCGAAGCTCTCCGTCTCCTTGTCGACCTGGATCTGGTTCACGAGGTTGCCCTCGGCCAGGGACTCCAGCGTCCACACCAGGTGCGGGAGGTCGATGCGGTTCATCGTCGAGCAGAAGCAGACCGTCTTGTCGAGGAAGACGACCTCCTTGTCCTCCGAGGCGAAACGGTTCGCCAGGCGGCGGACCAGGTTCAGCTCGGTGCCGATGGCCCACTTGGAGCCGGCCGGGGCCGCCTCCAGCGCCTTGATGATGTACTCCGTCGAGCCGACGTAGTCCGCGGCCGCCACGACCTCGTGCTTGCACTCGGGGTGGACCAGGACGTTCACGCCGGGGATCCGGGCGCGCACGTCGTTGACCGAGTCCACCGAGAACCGGCCGTGCACCGAGCAGTGGCCGCGCCACAGGATCATCTTGGCGTTCCGCAGCTCCTCGGCGGTCAGGCCGCCGTTCGGCTTGTGCGGGTTGTACAGCACGCAGTCGTCCAGGGACATGCCCATGTCGCGGACGGCGGTGTTGCGGCCCAGGTGCTGGTCCGGGAGGAAGAGCACCTTCTCGCCCTGCTCGAACGCCCACTCCAGGGCCTTCTTCGCGTTGGACGACGTACAGATCGTGCCGCCGTGCTTGCCGGTGAAGGCCTTGATGTCGGCGGAGGAGTTCATGTACGAGACGGGGACCGTCGCGCCGGCGACGCCGGCCTCGGTCAGCACGTCCCAGCACTCCGCGACCTGCTCGGCCGTGGCCATGTCGGCCATCGAGCAGCCGGCGGCCAGGTCCGGCAGGACGACCTTCTGGTCGTCCGAGGTCAGGATGTCCGCGGACTCGGCCATGAAGTGCACGCCGCAGAAGACGATGTACTCGGCCTCCGGCTTGGCGGCCGCGTCCTTGGCCAGCTTGAAGGAGTCGCCGGTGACGTCGGCGAACTCGATGACCTCGTCACGCTGGTAGTGGTGGCCGAGGATGAAGACCTTGTCGCCGAGCTTCTCCTTGGCCGCGCGGGCGCGCGCCACGAGGTCCGGGTCGGACGGCGAGGGCAGGTCGCCGGGGCACTCCACCCCACGCTCGCTCTTGGGGTCGGCCTCACGGCCGAGCAGCAGCAGGGCGAGGGGCGTCGGCTGGACGTCCAAAGGCTGGGCGGTGGTCACGACACGCACCCTTTCTGTTCTGCGACAAGGGACTTCTTGAGGATCGCTTCGGCTTCTCGTCTATATGACGCTATCTATCATAACCGCTTCATGTCAGTTTGACGATGCCGATAGTGTCAATGTGACGCATCAGCCCACGGATCCACCCCGTCGGCTCGGGCCCGCCCCCCGCGCGGTGTGCGAGCATGAATATCTGAAACAAGCGTCGGGTCCCGGAATGAATCCGCGGTCCCGCTCGTTGCCACCGACGGCAAGAGTCCGACGTTTCCCCGCCCGCGGCGGGGAGCCGCCCACTTCGGGAGTGAATGCAGATGTCCGTACAGGACGACAAGACCACTGTGAGCGACGGCATCCTCCTGTCCGACGCCGCCGCCGAGAAGGTCAGGACCCTGCTGGAGCAGGAAGGCCGCGATGACCTGGCGCTCCGCGTCGCCGTCCAGCCCGGCGGTTGCTCCGGACTGCGCTACCAGCTCTTCTTCGACGAGCGCTCGCTCGACGGCGACGTCGTGAAGGACTTCGACGGTGTGAAGGTCGTCACGGACCGGATGAGCTCCCCGTACCTCCACGGCGCCTCCATCGACTTCGTCGACACCATCGAGAAGCAGGGCTTCACGATCGACAACCCGAACGCCACGGGCTCCTGCGCCTGCGGCGACTCGTTCAGCTAAACCCTGGACGGTACGGGCACAGGCACGTACGAACGAGGGCCCGCCACCGGTCGCATCCGACCGGTGGCGGGCCCTCGCCGTATGCCCCCGCGGGCTACTGCCGGGGGAGCGGCTTGCCCGTGGTCGCGTCCATCACCTTCCGCGCGCCCAGCGGCTGCTGGAGCGTGGCCGTCACGGTCATCTCCTGCGCGAGCATGATGCAGGCCTGGCCGGGCTGGTTCGGGGTGTCCGTGATCTTGACCATGACCGAATCCGCGGACTCCCGCGCCTCCAGCGCGTAGGTGCTGCACACGCTGCCCCAGAAGTTCACGGTCAGCTTCCGGTCGGCCCCCGCGTACGAGAATCCGGGCACGCTACGGCCGTCCTTCGGGTCGGGAGTGGCGGGAGACGTCCCCGGAGGAGCCTGCGCGGCGGCCGGTTCGGCCACCGAGTGGCCCGGCGCGCCGCCCTGCCCCGCGACCTCGAAGAGCCACGCCGGTACCAGGCCCCGCGCCCCGTTCACCGTTCCCGGGACCAGGCCGAGCGTGGCGCCCTTGACCGTCTCCGTGCGCGGCGGCTTCATGGGCCGGGGGTCCGGGTTGCACGGGGGCGTGTCCGTGGCCCCGACCGGGGTGTCCGGATCCAGCGGGACGGAGGTCGCGCAGCCGCTGGGCCCGGGGCCGGTGCCCTCCTGGCCGCTCGACCGCGCGTTCAGCCGGGCCAGCGCCTCCACGGCCCCGACCACCGGCTGCTCGGCCGCCCGTACGGGGGCCTTCAACTCGCCGCTGCCCGCCACGACCGAGGCGTCGCCGGCCACGCTCACCCTGGTCGACCAGCCCTGCGTGGGCAGCCCGCCGACCTCCGGGTCCACGGTCACCACCCGCACCGAGCCCTGGACGAGCCGGGCGTCGGCCCGGCTCCCCTCCAGGCCCGCGGCGACCAGCACCGCGTTGGCGGCGGCCTTCGCGGCCTCCTCGGACACCGGCTTGCCCGGGCCCGGGGTGCCGGCGTCGCCGCTGCTGCCCGGGTCCTGCGGGAGGGTGGCCGGGCCGCAGGTGTCCTTGCCGCGGACACAGTCGTCCCCGACGCCGTTGCCGGGCGCCTGGTGGCGGGTGAAGTTCCAGGTCCCGGGCGCCTTCGCGGTCACCGTGAGCCGGGGCCCCGAGCCGTCCGCGGACTCCCCGGCCAGCCAGACGTCCCCGGTGAGCCGCGGAGTGCCCGAGATGCCGAGGGCGGCCGCGAGCCGGGCCACCTCCGCCGAGGTGACCTCCCCGGACGCGGAGAAGGCGGGCGCCGTCGCCGGGCCCTCCGGGAGCTTGGCGTCGGCCCGGTACACCACCGGCCCGCCGGACGGGTCGGGCTCCCCGGGCGCGATGCCCGGCGCCGTGGGATCCCCCGCGTCACGGGGTGCGGAGGCCGTACGACTCTCGGGGCCGTCGCCGTAGGCCACGGCCCCCCAGTACGCGGTCCCGCCGCCGACCAACAGCACGGCGGCCGCGATCGAGCCGACGGCCCAGGCGGGCCGCCGACGCGTGCCGCGCGCCGTTTCCACTGCGTCGGGCGTATCGACCGTGTCGGCCGCATCGGCTGTGTCGGGTCGTTCGCTGGTCACCGCATCGCTCCTTCACCGGTCCCGCCTGTCTGATGCGGGTGGGACGGAACAGACGCCCAACCGGTTCCCCGGTCGCCGCTACTGGTCCCCGTACGCCGCGGTGGAGGCGATCAGCCGCGCCGAAGCCGCCGGGACGCTGATCCCGTGGATCTGAGAGGGCGCCACGCGGACCGGCAGGGGGCCCGCGGGAACCGCCCAGTGCGGGGCCATCCGCGCGCAGTCACCCAGCAGGCCCGCGAAACCGGACTGCCGAGGGCCTTCCGCGCCGGAGCGCTCGGCGGTGTACTCGGAGTAGCCGAAACCGTCGGTGTAGGTCATGCAGGCACCGTAGGCATCGCCGCTCACGCGAAGAAAGACCTACTACGGGGTAGTTTCGTGGGTTCGGCTCGGCGCCGCTTACCGGGTAGTTTTGACTGTCCCCCTTGCCGTCCTCCGCAGGAGCGTCCACGCCGTGCGCATCGCAGTCACCGGCTCCATCGCCACCGACCACCTCATGACCTTCCCCGGCCGTTTCGCCGACCAGCTCGTCGCGGACCAGCTCCACACGGTCTCCCTCTCCTTCCTCGTCGACAACCTCGACGTCCGGCGGGGCGGTGTCGGCCCGAACATCTGCTTCGGCATGGGGCAGCTCGGCAGCCGCCCGATCCTGGTCGGGGCCGCGGGCTACGACTTCGACGAGTACCGCGCCTGGCTCGACCGGCACGGCGTCGACACCGAGTCCGTCCGCATCTCCGAGGTGCTGCACACCGCGCGCTTCGTGTGCACCACGGACATCGACCACAACCAGATCGGCTCCTTCTACACGGGCGCGATGAGCGAGGCCCGCCAGATCGAGCTGAAGGCCGTCGCCGACCGCGTGGGCGGGCTGGACCTGGTCCTCATCGGCGCCGACGACCCCGAGGCGATGCTCCGCCACACGGAGGAGTGCCGGACGCGGGGCATCCCCTTCGCCGCCGACTTCTCGCAGCAGATCGCCCGCATGGACGGCGAAAACATCCGCACCCTGATGGAGGGCGCGACGTACCTCTTCTCGAACGAGTACGAGAAGGGCCTCATCGAGTCGAAGTCGGGCTGGACGGACGCGGAGATCCTGGCCAAGGTCGGCACCCGGGTCACCACGCTGGGCTCGCAGGGCGTGCGGATCGAGCGGGTCGGGCACGAGCCGATCGTCGTGGGCTGCCCCGAGGAGAACGCGAAGGTCGACCCGACGGGTGTCGGCGACGCGTTCCGCGCCGGGTTCCTCACGGGGCTGGCGTGGGGCGTCGGCCTCGAGCGTGCCGCGCAGGTGGGCTGCATGCTGGCGACGCTGGTCATCGAGACCCTGGGCACGCAGGAGTACACCCTGGCGCGGGCGCACTTCATGGAGCGCTTCACGAAGGCGTACGGCGACGAGGCCGCGGCCGAGGTCCAGGCCCACCTGACCGCCGCCTGACCTCCGGTCCGGTCCACGGGGTCCGGCCGGCCGCGGCACCGCCGCCGGCCGGACCCCGCCCGGCGTACGGGTGCGGCGCCGCTCCCGGGGCTCCGCCCCGGACCCCGCGCCTCAATCGCCGGCGAGGCTGGACATGCCGATGCCGCCTGCCCCCTGCGGCTCGGACGGCATCGGCCGCATCCAGCCCCGCCGGCGTTTGAGGCGCGGGTCCGGGCGGAGCCCGGTTGCACCGGCGGAGCCGGGCCATGGCCGCGGACCCGGCTCGGCCGTGAGCTCGACGCGGCGGGACGTCAGTGGAGGCGGCGGACCGTATAGGCGGAGCCGACCTCGCGCGGGGCTTCGCCCTCGTACGCGTGACCGCGCATGCCGCACCACGCCGGGATGTCCAGCCGCGCCACCTCGTCGTCGGAGACGACCGTCACCGTGCCACCCACCGGCACACGGCCGATGGCCCGGGCCAGCTCGATCACCGGTTGCGGACACCGCAGGCCCAGCGTGTCGAGCTCGACGGAGTCCGCCACCGGCTCCACCTCCGGCGCGGCCGACACCCCCAGCCGCTCCCGTACGCCCGCCACCGCGCCCGGCAGCACCTCCAGGAACGCGTTGACCTCGTCCGCCGGCGTGCCCAGCGGGAGCGAGACCCGTACGTTCCCCTCCGACAGCACCCCCATCGCCCGCAGCACATGACTCGGGGTCAGCGTGGAGCTGGTGCACGACGAGCCCGAATTGACCGAGAAGCCCGCCCGGTCGAGTTCGTGCAGCAGCGTCTCCCCGTCGACGTACAGGCAGGAGAAGGTGACCAGGTGGGGGAGGCGGGCGTCGGGGTGGCCCACCACCTCCACGTCCGAGACCAGCCGGACCACCCGCCGCCGGATGCGGTCCACCAGGACGCGCAGCCGGGCCGACTCCGCCTCCGCCTCGGTCCGTACGGCCCGCAGCGAGGCCGCCGCCGCCACGATCGCGGGGAGGTTCACGAAGCCGGGCGAGCGGCCCGACTCCCGTTCGTCCGCCGGGCCTTGGGGTGAGAAGCGGACCCCTTTGCGGACCGCCAGCAGCCCCACCCCCGGCGGCCCGCCCCACTTGTGCGCGCTCGCGGCGAGCACCGACCAGGCGCCCTCCACGGGGCCCCAGCCCAGCGATTGCGCCGCGTCGACCAGCAACGGCACCCCCGCCTCCCCGCAGACCTCCGCGACCTCCGCCACCGGCTGGACCGTGCCCACCTCGTGGTTGGCCGACTGCAGGCAGGCCAGCGCGGTCGTAGGGCCCAGCACGTCCGCGTACCCGGCGGGAGCGACCGCGCCGTACCGGTCCACGGGGACCTCCGTCACCGAACCACCGCCCGCCGCGTGCACCTCGGCCGCATGGAGTACAGAACTGTGTTCGACCGCGGACACGACGAGATGGTCCCCGACACGCCGACGCCCCGCGAGGGCCCCCGCGACCCCCGCGTGAACCGCGTGCGTCCCCGAAGGAGTGAACACGAGCTCGTCCGCGCGGCATCCCACCGACTCCGCGGCCGCCTCCCGCGCCGCGTCCAGCAGCAGCCGTGCTTTCCTTCCCTCCCGGTACAACCGGGAGGGATCGGCCCAGCCCTCGTCAAGGGAGGCCTGCAAGGCCTGGCGTGCCACGGGGTGCAGGGGCGCGGCGGACGCGCTGTCGAAGTACGGCATACGGGCACGCTAACCGCAGCCCGGCAGTCGCCGAGGTCAGGGGCCGTCAGATGGCTTCCGGAGCCCGCCATTCAGGGGTGTTCGACCCGTCCCCCGGACGGCGGATCCATCCCTTCGGGGGCCCTGGCGGCGCGTTGGGCACCCTCCCCGCGCGACCTCAAATAGCGTCCAGTAGGGTTTGGTCCGCATAAACATCCAAACCCCTGCCTGCGTCAGGGCCGGCGACCGACCCGAACACGGCCGCGGCCGGCCGCGCGGGCCGAGACTCTCGGGAAGGCGCTACGTGAGTCCCTACGGCTCCGACCGCTCGCCGCGGCGCCCGATGCGGCGGAAGCTGCTGCAGGCGCTGACTGCGGGCGTGGTCCTGGCGACCGCCACTGGTTGCTCGTTTACATGGAAAAACTTTCCCCGCCTCGG
The DNA here is from genome assembly GCF_042731135.1 of Streptomyces sp. NPDC059874. Lineage (NCBI taxonomy): Bacteria > Bacillati > Actinomycetota > Actinomycetes > Kitasatosporales > Streptomycetaceae > Streptomyces > Streptomyces sp. NPDC059874. Next base: position 13,858 of record NZ_JBHWJY010000084.1, on the reverse strand, counting down.
AATGCCGTCACCGGTAACCGAGGAGGCGCCGCGCATCCTCTCCCTGTGGCAGGGATCCTGGGCGGCCGCGCTCATCACGGGCATCCTGGTCTGGGGCCTGATCATGTGGTCCGTCATCTTCCACCGGCGCAGCCGGACGAAGGTGGAGATCCCCCCGCAGACCCGGTACAACATGCCCATCGAGGCGCTGTACACGGTGGTTCCGCTCATCATCGTCTCGGTGTTCTTCTACTTCACCGCACGTGACGAGTCGAAGCTGCTGGAGCTCTCCTCCAAGCCGCAGCACACCATCAACGTGATCGGCTACCAGTGGAGCTGGGGCTTCAACTACATCGAGGACGTCGATGGAGCTGGGGCCACCCCGAAGGCGGGCGAGGTTCCGAAGGAGCTCGCCTCCATCCCGGACCGTTTCACCAAGGACTTCCCCGCGGGCGCCGAGGGCGTCTACACCAAGGGCGTCCCGGGCGACCGGAACGAGGACACGAACAACCCGGGTCCGACCCTCGTGCTCCCCAAGGGCGAGAAGGTCCGCTTCATCCTGTCGTCCAATGACGTCATCCACTCCTTCTGGGTGGTCCCGTTCCTGTTCAAGCAGGACGTCATCCCGGGCCACACCAACGTCTTCGAGGTCACCCCGACCGAAGAAGGCACCTTCATGGGCAAGTGTGCCGAGCTCTGCGGCGTCGACCACTCCCGCATGCTCTTCAACGTCAAGGTGGTCTCTCCGGAGGCCTACAAGGCGCACCTGAAGGAGCTGGCGGCGAAGGGTCAGACCGGCTACCTCCCGGCCGGCATCAAGCAGACCGACCCGGCCCGGAACGCGGAGACGAACAAACTGTGAGCATCCTCAACGAATCCCAGGGTGCCGCCGCAGCTGACTCGTACGAGAACGAGCTGCCGGTACGGCGCAAGCAGCCGGGCAACGTGGTCGTCAAGTGGCTCACCACCACCGACCACAAGACCATCGGCACGATGTACCTGCTCACGTCGTTCGTGTTCTTCATCATCGGCGGCGTCATGGCTCTGTTCATGCGCGCCGAGCTGGCCCGCCCGGGCACGCAGATCATGTCGAACGAGCAGTTCAACCAGGCGTTCACGATGCACGGCACGATCATGCTGCTGATGTTCGCGACGCCGCTGTTCGCCGGATTCGCGAACTGGATCATGCCGCTGCAGATCGGCGCGCCCGACGTGGCGTTCCCGCGGCTGAACATGTTCGCGTACTGGCTGTACCTCTTCGGCTCGATCATCGCGGTGGCCGGTTTCGTCACCCCGCAGGGTGCGGCCGACTTCGGCTGGTTCGCCTACTCGCCGCTGACCGACGCCGTCCGCTCGCCGGGCATCGGCAGCGACATGTGGATCATGGGTCTGGCCTTCTCCGGCTTCGGCACGATCCTCGGCTCGGTCAACTTCATCACCACGATCATCTGCATGCGCGCTCCGGGCATGACGATGTTCCGCATGCCGATCTTCACCTGGAACGTGCTGCTGACCGGTGTCCTGGTCCTGCTGGCCTTCCCGGTGCTGGCCGCCGCGCTCTTCGCGCTGGAGGCCGACCGCAAGTTCGGCAGCCACGTCTTCGACGCGGCCAATGGCGGCGCCCTGCTGTGGCAGCACCTCTTCTGGTTCTTCGGACACCCAGAGGTGTACATCATCGCGCTGCCGTTCTTCGGCATCATCTCCGAGGTCATCCCGGTCTTCTCCCGCAAGCCGATGTTCGGTTACATCGGTCTGATCGCGGCGACGATCGCGATCGCCGGCCTCTCGGTGACCGTGTGGGCGCACCACATGTACGTCACCGGCGGTGTGCTGCTGCCGTTCTTCTCCTTCATGACCTTCCTGATCGCGGTACCGACCGGTGTGAAGTTCTTCAACTGGATCGGCACCATGTGGAAGGGCTCGCTGTCCTTCGAGACCCCGATGCTCTGGGCCGTCGGCTTCCTGGTCACCTTCACCTTCGGTGGCCTGACCGGCGTCATCCTGGCCTCGCCCCCGCTGGACTTCCACGTCTCCGACTCGTACTTCGTCGTCGCGCACTTCCACTACGTCATCTTCGGCACCGTGGTCTTCGCGATGTTCTCCGGCTTCCACTTCTGGTGGCCGAAGTTCACGGGCAAGATGCTGGACGAGCGCCTCGGCAAGATCACCTTCTGGACCCTGTTCGTGGGCTTCCACGGCACGTTCCTGGTGCAGCACTGGCTGGGTGCCGAGGGCATGCCGCGTCGTTACGCGGACTACCTCGCGGCCGACGGCTTCACCCTGCTGAACACGATCTCCACGATCAGCTCGTTCCTGCTCGGCCTGTCGATGCTTCCCTTCATGTACAACGTGTGGAAGACCGCCAAGTACGGCAAGAAGATCGAGGTCGACGACCCGTGGGGCTACGGCCGTTCGCTGGAGTGGGCGACGTCCTGCCCGCCGCCGCGGCACAACTTCCTCACCCTGCCGCGGATCCGTTCCGAGTCCCCGGCGTTCGACCTTCACCACCCGGAGATCGCGGCCCTCGACCACCTCGAGGACCACGCCGGAACCAAGGCAGCCGTCACCGGTGGCAGCAAGGAGGCGGGCAAGTGAAGGTCCAGGGCAAGATGTTCCTCTGGCTCTCCTTCTTCATCCTGGTCATGGCCGTCGTGTACGGCGTGTGGTCGAAGGAGCCCGTCGGTACCACCGCGCTCTTCCTGGCCTTCGGCCTGAGCGTCATGATCGGCTACTACCTGGCCTTCACGGCCAAGCGCGTGGACGAGATGGCCCAGGACAACCTGGAGGCCGACGTCGCCGACGAGGCGGGCGAGCTGGGATTCTTCTCCCCGCACAGCTGGCAGCCGCTCTCGCTGGCCATCGGTGGCGCCTTCGCCTTCATGGGCGTCATCTTCGGCTGGTGGCTCATGTACTTCTCCGCCCCGATCCTCCTGATCGGCCTGTGGGGCTGGGTGTACGAGTACTACCGCGGTGAGAACCAGAACCAGTAGCAACACCCTCGCGGCGGCGCCGTGAGGCACCAGGGGCCCGGACACCTCCAATGGAGGAGTCCGGGCCCCTCGTTTGCAGTCACCCCGCGCGCCGGAGTTGTCATATCTTCATAGCGTTGGCCCCATGAACCACTCACCGCGTCTTTGGACGGTACTCAGCTGCTCCCTGCTGGTCGCGTCCCTCGGGGCCGGCGCCACCGCCTGCGGGTCCGGCGATGACAACCCGCTGTCCGCGCGCCCGTACGACGCGGGCGATCAGGTCGCCTTCAACCAGACCGTCGGCAGCCGTCCCGTGGACCCCGACAAGCCCCTGGAAGTCACCACGAAGGGGAACGAGGCCCGCATCACCGACGTGACGGTCGTGGACACCCACGGCCGCCGCCTGGCGGGCGAGTTGTCCGCCAAGGGAGACCGCTGGCACAACACCGCCCCGATGGCCGCGGGCGTCCGCTACACCATCACCGTCAGCACGGAGGACGGGAAGGGCGCCCAGGGGCGGCGGACGGTCGCCTTCGACACCACCCCGGCCAAGGGCGTCCTCAAGGTGGAATTCGGCCCGGACGAGGGCAAATACGGCGTCGGGCAGCCCCTCACGGCCGAACTCAGCGAACCCGTCAAGGAGAAGGCCGCCCGCGCCGTCGTCGAAAGGGGCCTGGTCGTCGACACCCCGCCGGGAGTCGAGGGCGCCTGGCACTGGGTCGACGACAAGAAGCTCCACTACCGCCCCAAGGAGTACTGGCCCGCCAACACCACGGTCTCCGTACGGAGCAACCTGGAAGGCGTCAGGGTCGACGACCACCTCTACGGGGCCGCGGCCAAGCCGCTGAAGCTGGAGATCGGCGACCGCGTCGAGGTCACCACCGACGCCTCCTCGCACTACCTCACGTTCCGGCGCAACGGAGAAGTGATCAACACCATTCCGGTGACCACCGGGAAGCCCGGCTTCTCCACCCGCAACGGGGTCAAGGTGGTACTCGGCAAGCAGTACTTCGTCCAGATGCGCGGCGACACCGTCGGCATCGGCGGCAGCGAGTACTACAACCTCCCCGTCTACTACGCCACCCGGGTGACGTGGAGCGGTGAATACGTGCACGCCGCGCCGTGGTCCGTCGGCTCCCAGGGCTACGAGAACGTCAGCCACGGTTGCACCGGCATGAGCACCGGCAACGCCGCCTGGTTCTACGAGAACATCACCGAAGGCGACATCGTCAAGGTGATCAACAGCATCGGCGACGACATGGACATCTTCGGCAACGGCTTCGGAGACTGGAACATGGACTGGAAGGACTGGCGCCAGGGCAGCGCCCTCCTCAAGGGCACCCAGGAAGGCCGCAGCCCCGTCGACCAGGCGCGCCTGCGACCGACCGTCTGAGGCCTCCGCCGCTCCCGGGGGCGTTCGTGCCGACACCGGCCGCCCCAGCGGCCTCCGGGGCCCCTCAGGGCCCCGGAGACGCCCTGTCGGGCCGTCAGGCGTCCAGGGACAGCCGGGAGCGCAGCAGGCCCGCCAGGGCGTCGGGGAACTCCACCGGGTCCACCGGCAGGGTCACGGCGGCGTCCGCACGGCTCCACGTGGCCAACCAGGCGTCCTGGGGGCGCCCCATCAGCAGCAGCACCGGCGGACACCGGAAGATCTCGTCCTTGATCTGCCGGCACACGCCCATGCCCCCGGCCGGAACCGCCTCGCCGTCCAGCACGCACACGTCGACGCCGCCCGCGTCCAGCTCCGTGAGGACCGCCGGAAGCGTCGCGCACTCCACGAACTCCACCGGCGGCAGGTCCGCGGCCGGCCGACGCCCGGCCGCCAGCCGCACCTGCTCCCGGGTGCCCGCGTCGTCGCTGTAGACCAGAACCCGCGCAGTCGCCCGCATTTCGTTCCTCCACGTGTCCCGTGAATCACGTTGATGTTGCGCGGGATGCTACTCCTCCCGATGCGCTGTCAACATCGGTTCGGAGATGTCGCACGTGAGGCCCCGGGAGGGTCATCTGATGGGCCGTTCGGGCCTTGCACACGCCCCTGACACTCCGAACGGCACCCCCCGGGGTGAGGGCGGGATAAGCGACCGACATAATGTCGGTCGTGGCGACAGCAACGACAGTAGATACCGGGCACGCGCACCCGACGGTCAACCGGCCGAACCTCGTCAGCGTCGGAACCATCATCTGGTTGAGTTCCGAGCTGATGTTCTTCGCGGCCCTCTTCGCGATGTACTTCACCCTGCGATCCGTGACAGGCGCCGAGTACTGGAAGGAACAGGCTGACTTCCTGAACCTTCCCTTCTCGGCGACGAACACGACGATCCTGGTGCTCTCCTCGCTCACCTGCCAGCTCGGCGTATTCGCCGCCGAGCGCGGTGACGTGAAGAAGCTCCGGACGTGGTTCATCATCACGTTCGTCATGGGTGCGATCTTCATTGGCGGCCAGGTGTTCGAGTACACCGAGCTGGTCAAGCACGAGGGCCTGAGCCTCTCGTCCGGACCGTACGGCTCGGTGTTCTACCTGACCACCGGCTTCCACGGTCTGCACGTGACAGGCGGTCTCATCGCCTTCCTGCTGGTCCTCGGCCGGACGTACGCGGCCAAGAGGTTCACCCACGAACAGGCCACGTCGGCCATCGTCGTGTCCTACTACTGGCACTTCGTCGATGTCGTCTGGATCGGCCTCTTCGCGACGATCTACCTGATCAAGTAGCGAACACGTCACCGGGCTCGACCCGGCACACCATCCAGAAACACCGACGCAGAAGATCCTGACACCGGGGTAATCCGTGAAAAAGCTCTCCGCACGACGACGCCATCCGCTGGCGGCGGTCGTCGTTCTACTCCTCGCGCTGGCGGCCACTGGGGGGCTGTACGCCGCCTTCGCCCCCGCGGGCAAGGCGCAGGCCGATGAAACCGCCCAGTCCCTCGCCATCGAGGAGGGCAAGAAGCTCTACGCCGTGGGTTGCGCAAGCTGCCACGGAACCGGCGGTCAGGGTTCCACTGACGGCCCCAGCCTGGTCGGCGTCGGCTCCGCGGCCGTCGACTTCCAGGTGAGCACGGGCCGCATGCCCGCCCAGCAGCCCGGCGCCCAGGTGCCGAAGAAGCCCAACATCTACACCCAGGCCCAGATCGACCAGCTGGCCGCGTACATCGCGTCCCTCGGCGCCGGCCCGATCACGCCGACCGAGAAGCAGTACGACCCGGCGGGTGCCGACATCGCCAAGGGTGGTGAGCTGTTCCGCAACAACTGCGCGCAGTGCCACAACTTCACCGGCGAGGGCGGCGCTCTCACGAACGGCAAGTACGCCCCCAACCTTGAGGACGTCTCGCCGAAGCACATCTACGAGGCCATGCTCACCGGCCCGCAGAACATGCCCTCCTTCCCGGACAGCACCATGCCGGAGAAGCAGAAGAAGGACATCATCGCGTACCTGGAGAACGTCAACGGCGAGAAGTCGACCAGCCCCGGTGGTCTGAAGCTCGGTGGCCTCGGCCCCGTGTCCGAGGGTCTCTTCGGCTGGATCTTCGCCCTGGGTGCGTTGATCGCTGTCGCCGTCTGGGTCGCGGCCCACACCGCTAAGGCCAAGAAGTCATGAGTAGCCAAGACATTCCCGAAGAGAAGCACCTGCCGAGCGAGCAGGGCGACGCCCACCACGGTGGCGTAGCGGTCGCGGACGACCCGTTCGCGGACCCGGGCCTCCCGGTCCACAAGCCGCGCATCCAGGACATCGACGAGCGGGCGGCGAAGCGCTCCGAGCGCACCGTCGCGATGCTGTTCACGCTCTCGATGCTGGCCACGATCGGCTTCATCGTCGCGTACGTGACCATCCCGGTCGAGAAGATCGTCTACATCTTCCCCATCGGGAAGGTGAGCGCGCTCAACTTCGCCCTGGGCATGACCCTGGGCGCGGCCCTCTTCTGCATCGGCGCCGGCGCGGTCCACTGGGCCCGCACCCTGATGTCCGACGTCGAGGTCGCCGACGAGCGTCACCCGATCGCCGCTCCGCCGGAGGTCAAGGCCAAGGTCCTGCAGGACTTCGCCGACGGTGCGAACGAGTCCGGCATCGGCCGCCGTCCGCTGATCCGCAACACGATGCTGGGCGCGCTGGCCATGCTGCCGCTCTCCGCCGTGATGATCCTGCGCGACACGGGCCCGATGCCCGAGGACAAGCTGCGCAAGACCCTGTGGGCCAAGGGCAAGCTGCTCATCAACCAGAACACGATGGAGCCGCTGCGTCCCGAGGACGTCCTGGTGGGTTCGCTGACCTTCGCCATGCCGGAAGGCCTGGAGGAGGAGCAGCACGACTTCCAGACCCAGATCGCCAAGGCCGCCCTGATGATCGTCCGCATCCAGCCGGAGGACATCAAGGACAAGCAGGAACTGGAGTGGTCCCACGACGGGATCGTGGCCTACTCCAAGATCTGCACCCACGTCGGCTGCCCGATCAGCCTGTACGAGCAGCAGACGCACCACGTGCTCTGCCCGTGCCACCAGTCCACCTTCGACCTCTCCGACGGCGCCCGTGTCATCTTCGGCCCGGCCGGTCACGCGCTTCCGCAGCTGCGGATCGGCGTGAATGACGAAGGCTTCCTCGAAGCGCTCGGCGACTTCGAAGAGCCCGTCGGTCCTGCATTCTGGGAGCGCGGCAAATGAGCACTGCCACTGAGTCCAAGACGGCGCGCAAAGCGCCCGCCGGCGAGCGCGTAGCGGACTGGGCGGACGGACGCCTGGGCATCTACAGCCTGGCCAAGTCCAACATGCGCAAGATCTTCCCGGACCACTGGTCCTTCATGCTGGGCGAGATCTGCCTCTACACCTTCATCATCATCATCCTCACGGGTGTGTACCTGACGCTGTTCTTCCACCCGAGCATGAACGAGGTCGTGTACCACGGCTCGTACGTGCCGATGCAGGGCGTCATGATGTCCGAGGCCTTCGCTTCGACCCTCGACATCAGCTTCGACGTCCGCGGTGGTCTGCTCATCCGTCAGATCCACCACTGGGCCGCGCTGATCTTCGTCGCGGCGATGGTCGTGCACATGATGCGCGTCTTCTTCACCGGCGCGTTCCGCAAGCCGCGTGAGATCAACTGGATCTTCGGCTTCCTGCTGCTGTTCCTCGGCATGTTCACCGGTTTCACCGGTTACTCGCTGCCGGACGACCTGCTGTCGGGTACCGGTGTCCGCTTCATGCAGGGCGCGATCCTGTCCGTGCCGGTCATCGGCACGTACCTGTCGTTCTTCCTCTTCGGCGGAGAGTTCCCGGGCGGCGACTTCGTCGCACGGTTCTACTCGATCCACATCCTGCTGCTGCCCGGCATCATGATGGGCCTGCTGGTGGCCCACCTGATCCTGGTCTTCTACCACAAGCACACCCAGTTCGCGGGCCCCGGCAAGACGAACAACAACGTCGTCGGCATGCCGCTGCTGCCGGTCTACATGGCCAAGGCCGGAGGCTTCTTCTTCCTGGTCTTCGGTGTCGTCGCGGCCGTCGCGGCCATCGCCTCGATCAACCCGATCTGGGCGCTCGGCCCGTACCGTCCGGACCACGTGTCCACCGGTGCGCAGCCCGACTGGTACATGGGTATGCCGGAAGGCCTGATCCGAGCCATGCCGGGCTGGGAGATCAACCTGTGGGGCCACACGCTCGTCCTGGGCGTGTTCATCCCGCTGCTGCTCTTCCCGCTGGTGCTGTGCTCGATCGCCGCCTGGCCGTTCATCGAGTCCTGGGTCACCGGGGACAAGCGCGAGCACCACATCCTGGACCGCCCGCGCAACGTCCCGACCCGTACGGCCTTCGGTGTGGCCTGGCTCGCCGAGTACGTCGTACTGCTCATCGGCGGCGGCAACGACATGTTCGCCCAGTACTTCCACCTGTCGATCAACTCGATCACCTGGTTCGTCCGGATCGGCTTCTTCGTCGTCCCGGTCGTCGCCTTCATCATCACCAAGCGGATCTGCCTCGGCCTCCAGCGCCGGGACCACGACAAGGTGCTGCACGGTCGCGAGACCGGCATCATCAAGCGCCTTCCGCACGGTGAGTTCGTCGAGGTCCACGAGCCGCTGCCGCAGGGTCGCCTGCACACGCTCACCTCGCACGAGCAGTACAAGCCGATCGAGATCGGCCCGACGGTCGACGAGAACGGTGTCGAGCGCAAGGTGAAGGCCATGGAGAAGCTGCGCGCGAAGCTCAGCAAGGGCTTCTACGCGGAGAACAACCAGATTCCGAAGCCCACGGCGGAGGAGTACAAGGAGATCCAGTCCGGCCACGGCCACCACTGATCCCCTGCTTGACCGCATGAGGGACTGATTTCGGTCAGTTCTGGTGTCGCCACGGCGAGAGCCCCGTCCAGTGTCTGGACGGGGCTCTTTGCCGTCTCCAGGGCTGGATAGGCTGAAGCCCTTCCCATTCGACCTGGAAACCTTGACAAGTAGCAGGAGCGGACCATGAACGTTGCGACCCCGGCAGGCGGCGACAGCGTGGCGGCCCCCACCTGGCCGGGCGTTCTCGACGCCCTGCTGACCGGCCGGGACCTGCGCGCCGACGACACCGCCTGGGCCATGGACCGGATCATGCGCGGGGAGGCCACCGACGCCCAGATCGCCGGGTTCGCCGTCGCGCTGCGGGCCAAGGGGGAGACGGTCGACGAGATCAACGGCCTCGTACGGGCCATGTACGCGCACGCCAACCTGATCGACGTGCCGGGCCGGACGGTGGACATCGTCGGTACCGGCGGCGACGGGGCCAAGACGGTCAACATCTCGACGATGTCGGCGATCGTGGTGGCCGGCGCGGGCGCCAAGGTGGTCAAGCACGGCAACCGGGCCGCGTCCTCCGCGAGCGGTTCCTCGGACGTCCTGGAGAAGCTCGGCGTCAACCTCGACCTCACCCCCGCCCGGGTCGCGGAGGTCGCGGAGGAGGCCGGCATCACCTTCTGCTTCGCGGTGAAGTTCCACCCGGCGCTGCGGCACGTCGCCGCGGCCCGCAAGGAGCTGGGCATCCGGACCACCTTCAACTTCCTCGGCCCGCTGACCAACCCGGCCCGGGTACGGGCCCAGGCGACGGGCGTCGCCGACGCCCGGATGGCCCCCATCGTGGCGGGCGTACTCGCCGAACGGGGCTCGTCGGCGCTGGTATTCCGCGGTGACGACGGCCTGGACGAGCTGACCACGACGTCGACCTCGCGCGTCTGGTGGGTCCGCGACGGCAAGGTCGAGGAGCAGTCCTTCGACCCGCGCGACGTGGGCATCCCCCTGGTCGACGTCTCCGCCCTGGCCGGCGCGGACTCCGCGTACAACGCGGACGTCGCCCGCCGCCTGCTGGCGGGGGAGACGGGACCGGTCCGCGAAGCGGTGCTGCTGAACGCGGCGGCGGCCCTGGTCGCACTGGACCCGGGCACGGGCACGCTGGAGGAGCAGCTCGCGGCCGGCGTCACCCGCGCGGCGCAGTCCATCGACTCGGGTTCCGCGCGGGCCGTGCTGGAGCGGTGGGTGGCCGCCAGCAACGCCTGATTCGGCCCGATCATTTCGAGCCAAGACCCCGGTCCAGCATGCGGACCGGGGTCTTGCGCCCGGAGGATCTTGTGGCAGGATGCTGACCAGGTCACGAGTGACAGCGTTTAGGCCCCGGCTTGCTGTCCGGCAACCCTCCTTCCGTGGCGGGGTGCCCCGGGTGATGACCAGGTCGTAGGCAGCAAGGCCTACGGCAAGCGCGGATCCCTCGATACCAGGGGTCCTGGTCTACTCGAGGAGCTTTTTCCGTGAGCAAGCGAATGCGATAGGGCGACTCCGCCCCTTCTTCAACCCTCGGATCAGGGTCACTTCCGCGTACCCGCGAGTGCCCGCCGTTCCTTCCCTTCCGAGGTCTCTTCCCGTACCCCGCTCGGCGGCATCGCCGTGGCCGCGCCGCGTACGGGCACACCGAAGCCATTCCGCCCTGCCTGCCGGGAGACACAGCCATGTCCGCATCCCTGAACACCACCGCCACCGCCACCACCACCGCCGTGGACCCCGCCTGTGCCGAGCCGCTCGCGGTCCTCGGCCGGGACGTCACCGTCCCGCTCGTCACCGGCGGCGAGGTCACCTACGCGGCCCTCGACTACGCGGCCAGCGCCCCCGCTCTCCAGCGGGTCTGGGACGACGTGGCCGCGTACGCCCCGTACTACGGCAGCGTGCACCGCGGCGCCGGCTACCTCTCGCAGCTCTCCACCGACCTCTTCGAGCAGAGCCGGGTCACGGTCGCCGAGTTCCTCGACTGCCGCCCGTCCGACCAGGTGATCTTCACCCGGTCCACCACCGACTCCCTGAACCTGCTCGCCGCCGCGCTCCCCGCCGACTGCCAGGTCTTCGTCTTCGAGACCGAGCACCACGCCTCGCTCCTGCCGTGGACGAACGCGCGGGTCACCTACCTCAACGCCCCCCGCACGCCGGACGAGGCCGTCGCCACGCTGGAGCGCGCGCTCGCCGACCGCGACCCTTACGGCCCGGCGCTGGTCTGCGTCACCGGCGCCTCCAACGTCACCGGTGAGCTGTGGCCGGTGAAGGAGCTCGCCGCCGCCGCGCACGCCCACGGCGCGCGGATCGTCCTGGACGCCGCCCAGTTGGCCCCCCACCACCCCGTCTCGGTCAAGGACCTCGACGTGGACTGGGTCGCCTTCTCCGGGCACAAGCTGTACGCCCCCTTCGGCTCGGGCGTGCTCGCCGGCCGCGCCGACTGGCTCCAGGAGGCCGAGCCGTACCTGGCCGGCGGCGGCGCCTCGCGCAAGGTGGCCCGACGCGAGGACGGCGGCGTGGACGTCGAGTGGCACACCACGGCCGCCCGCCACGAGGCCGGCTCCCCGAACGTCATCGGCGTCTACTCCATCGCCTCCGCCTGCAAGGCCCTCCAGGAGGCCGGGTTCGAGAACCTGGTCGCCCGAGAGAACCACCTCATCGCCAAGGTCCGCGAAGGCCTGGCGGAGGTCCCGGCGGTCCGCGTCCTCTCCCTCTTCGGGGACGACGCCCCGCGCGTCGGCGTCATCTCCTTCGTCGTGGACGGCTGGAACAGCTCCCACTTCGCCGCGGCCCTGTCCGCCGAATACGGCATCGGCGTCCGTGACGGCCTCTTCTGCGCCCACCCGCTGGTCCGCACCCTGCTCGGCAGCGAGCCGCAGGCCCAGGGCGAATGCGGAGCCCCGGAGGCTGCCCCGGGCGAGCGCTCCCTGAACGCGATCCGCGTCAGCTTCGGCGCCGGCACCCCCGACGAGCACGTCGACCGGTTCGTCCACGCCGTCAAGGAGCTCGTCTCGGACGGGGCCAAGTGGCAGTACCGCACCGAAGAGGGCCGGTGCGTTCCCGCCGTGTGACAGGCTGCGGATCATGACCTACTGGGACCCGATACCGGCGCTCGCCGCCCTGGAGCCCGATCCGTTCCTGCCCGAAGGCCCCTGGTCGGGCCGGTGGCAGGAGCGCAACTGGCGCAACGTTCCGGGCCCGTTCTACGGAGCGGATACCGACACCTGTCTGACGGGGCGCCTCCACGCGCCGGACCTGGTCCTGTACGAGGACGAATACGCCCAGGAGTTCGTCTACCGCCAGCCTCGCAACCCGGCGGAGGTGGCAGACCTCTTCATGGCCGCCTGCGAGGAGGCCTTCGGCGGGTACGGCCACGACGGGGATCTGCACTGGACCCCGGACCTGGTCCGTGACTGGTGGCGGGACCGCGGCCGGGTGCGCGAGTGGGCCATGGGCGTCGGCTGGGGCGCCTGGGCGACGTCCGGCAGCGGCTGGCAGCACGACGCGGCGGCCGGAGCGCGCGGGTACGTCACGTACATCGACCGGGGCCTTGGGGACTACCTGCGCGGTTATGCGTTCCGGCTGGCCGAGGGCCGCCCGGCCCGGCCCGGCGAGAGCCTGCCGGAGCTGGGCGCATGACGTACTGGGACCCGGTACCGACGCGGCGCGCCGCCGAGGGCGGGCCGCTGCCCGACCCGGACGGCGGGAGCTGGGTGCCCTCCGATCAGTACGGGATCTGGAACCTCCGCCCCGACCGGTGGGCGGAGCTCGACTGGCGCAACGTGCCCGGCCCGTTCTACGGCAGCGGCACCGACAACTGCTGGATGGGCCGGCTGATCGCGCCCGACAACGTGCTCTACGAAGACGACCGGGGCGCGGAGTTCGTCTACCGGCAGCCCCGGAACCCGGCGGAGACCCGCGCCGTCATGGGGGCCGCCGCCCAGGACCCGTACGTGGGTTACGCCTGCGACGGCGACGACCACTGGACTCCGGAGCTGGTCCGCGACTGGTGGCGGGAGCGCGCCCGGGTGCGGGAATGGGCCGTCGCCCTGGACCGGAAGTGGTCGGTGTCGAGGCGGGGGGACGAACGCGAGGCCGCCGGTGGGGCGCGGGCGTATGTCGCACACCTCGACGGGGATCTGGCCGATTACCTGCGCGGGTACCTGTTCTGGCTTCAGGAACGCCGCCCGGCGCGGCGGGGCGAGCCCCTGCCGAGCCTCTGACGCGGGGCGGCGCGGGACCGGCCCGGCCTGTGCGGCTTCGCTGCCGGGGCTCCGCCCCGGACCCCGCGCCTCAAACGCCGGCGAGGCTGGATTTTCCTGGGCCGGGACCGGTCTGGTTGGGGCGGTGCCCCGCCGGAGCATCTCCTCGTCCTCGCGCACTGAGCAGGTGCTTCGACAGAGAGCGTGGTTGCGCGCTCGTCCTGCGGGGACACTCCGCCGTGTCCCCACCCCAACAGCACACTCCCGACCCAGGGGTGCGGGGTCTCGGCCGACGGAAGAGCAGGGGCACTCCACGCTCCCGACCCCCGGGCGCGGGGTCTTCGCCCGTCGGGGGGAGCGGGGGCACTGCGGGGCGTCCCCGCAGGACGAGCGCGCAACCATGGCTCAGCAGCCGGGATGACCCTCAGTGCGCGA
>NZ_JBHWJY010000083.1:0-37700 GCF_042731135.1 Streptomyces sp. NPDC059874 | reverse complement strand
ACAGGTTCCCGCGCGCGAGGCGCGACCGGTCGCGCGTGGTGGTTGCTGTTGATCTCCCATCCGTCGATGGCGAGGCGGTCGAGCAGGGATGCGGCGGTGAGCGTGGCGAGGTGGGGGTGCACGTCGAGTGCGTCGGTCAGGTGGGCAGCGATGGACGCGCGGGCGGCTTCGGGGGTCATCGGCGCTGATCTCCTGTGGTGTGGCGGGCACGGGTCCGTCGGGGCTGCGGTGGGGTGCACATGAGGCGCACGAGGCGGTCGTGCTCGTCCTCGGCGTGGTCGGCGAGGACGCGGTCGCAGAACGCTGCGGTCAGCTCGGCGAGGTGGGCCTCGGCGCGGGCGCGGCGGGCGGCGTCCTGCTCGGCAAGGTGCCGGAGGTACTGACTCACGCGGCACTCTCCTGTGCGGCTCGGATGCGGGCGGGGTGCGGTTCGGGGGCGGTGCAGTGCTGGCCGGGGGCGGCGCCGCATTCGGGGCAGGTGGTGACCTCGACGGCGTAGGCGTCGCGGCGGCGGCCGTGGACGTTGGTCCGCAGCTCGACCCCTGCGCCGCGCTTGCACAGTCGGCGGCGGCCGGCGCGGCAGGTCTCGACCGGGCACGGCACGGCGAGCGCGGGCAGCGCGGCCCGTTGGTTGGGCAGGGGTGCGCGGAGCGCGGACCGCTGCTCGGGGGTGATGTACGGGCGCGGCTCGTCGTCGACGGGGCGGCCGACTCCCGCGGCCAGGGCGAGGACGGCGGCCGGCGGGGCGGCGTCGAGTGCCTGCGTGATCGTCTGCGGGGGCAGGTGTCCGTCGGCCGCGGCGGCGAGCTGCGCGCGGCGCCGCTTGGTGAACTGCGCTCCGGTCTCGGTCGGGTTGCCGTTGTAGACCGGGTGGGCGGCGCCGATCCGGGCCTCGCGGATACGGGCGCGAATCCTGCGCACGTCGGCGGGGGTTGCCCGTTTCTCGGTTACGCCGTAGTGGTCGGCGACGGCGCGGCGGGTGTCGTCGTCGAGGGGGAGGTCGCGCAGGGCGTAGGCCCATGCTCGGGCGTCCGCTTCACCGATGGTGCGCAGGTCGAACGCGGCGCACAGGGCGAGGACTTCGGCGGCGTCTGCGGGTGTCATTGGGCGTTCTCCTGTTCCCGAAGTTGGGCGGCGAGGTCAAGGCCGGCGCGCACCCGCTGATCGGTGGTCGAGGGGCGGGCGGCGCCGGGGTTGAGCGGGACGACGTTCGGGCCGGCCCCGGGGGCGCGCGGGGGCGGGGTGGGCAGGGAGCGCCACCCCGAGACGAAGTAGCGGGCGGAGCGGGGGCGGGTGCGAGCGGCCTGCCAGGCACCGCCGGCGTGGTCGACGAGGACTTGTACGCCGCACCGCTCGATCAGGGCGTGCAGCAGCAGCCACTCGGCGGAGGAGAGTTCCCAGGAGACGACCATTCCGGCGGCGCTCATGGCGTCGACAAGGGGCCGTACGGGCTCGGCGATCCGGGGTCCGTCGGGGCTAGCTTGTTCACCTCTACTTCCGTAGGAAGTAGAGGGGTAAGGCTTGGTGCTGGCTTGGGGGCCTGTGACGCCCTCGACAGGGTCACGGTGTGACACCCCCTCCTGACCTGTGCTTCCCTCCTGAAACGGGGGTGCGTTTCGCGGCCGATCCGGCGACGATCCGCGCTCGTTTCGCGCACGATCCGGGCCCGATTCGCCACCGATTCGCGTCTCGTTTCCGCGCGTTCGGCTCTTGGCCTTGCGCTCTGCGGCGGCGGCCCGGTTGGCCTCGACCTGCGCCCGGGTCGAGTTCCGCCCACCCTCGAAGAAGTCATGCACGATGAAGTCGCCGGCGGCAGGCTGCGGGCAGCGCGGGCAGGTGTGCCCGTGCTCGTGCCACAGACCGACCGCGACGAGCTTGCGGGCCTGCGGGGCGGTCCCGTACTGCCGGGCGACGACGGCGGGCACGGTGCCCTCGGTGAGGTGCTGCGCGGAGTAGGCGCCCGCCCGGACCCACAAACCGAGGGCGGCGTTACCCGCCTTGATGATCTTCGGATGCATGTGTGAGCTGTCGTCGATCTTGAACCACGCCACGGCGGGTGACTCCTTCCTGATCTGAGGGGGGCGGGGTGCCCGGTTCGGGCCGTCCGGTGAGGGCGGCGGGGGTGTGCAGGGGGCAGCGGTAGCCGGGGAGATAGCGGCGGGCGCCCGGGGCGCAGCAGTAGCGGCGCCCCGAGCCGTCCCAGTGGCGGCACCTCATGCGGTCGGAGGGTCGTCGAGCCGATCGAGCAGCAACCGCACTGCGGCGGCGGCCTGTTGCGGCACCACGCCGTTTCCCAACGCCTTGAGCCGCGCACCGCGGGAAAGCTTGGCGACGCTGGTCACGTGGCCTTCGCTCAACCCCATGAGCCACTCGACGAACGAGGGGCTCAGACGGTCGCGTTCGTCCACAGGCTGTGGGGCCGGGCGGGTCAAGGCCTCCCAGCGTTCGACGGCGACGGCGTACTGACCCCAGCGGGTACCGGTGCTGTCGTCCGGGGATGCCTCGGGTAGTAGCTGCGTTGCGGCGTTCGCGAGGGTCGGACTGCCGTCGCCGAACTTCTGGTTCGGGCTGCCCTTCTCGCCGTCCGACGCGCGCGGGGTGGGCAGGAGAGAAACCGCGGTTCGCAGATCCGGGCCACCGTCGCCGTGCGAGCCAGCGCCGTTAGTGTCGGAGGTGCGCGGGGTCGGCAGCAGCCGGACGGCGAGACCGAGCGGCAGACCCATGTCGCCCATGCCGGGGTGGCGGGCCTTCATGCGCTCACGCCGCGCTCGCCACACTGCGGGGTCGATCGCGTCCTGCACGAAGGTCGCCGTCGGGGTCGGCAGCAGGCCGCGCGACGATGAACACCCGCTCGCGACGGTGGGCAGTGCCGACCTCCGACGCGCGTACGCAACACCATTCCGCGTCGTACCCGAGGCCGGCCAGGTCGCCGAGTACGGCGCCGAGTGCTCGCAAAGGAGGCTCAGAGCCTGTGTCTCCCACACACCACGGGCACGGTTCCACGCTGCTATGTGCCGTCGCCGAGAGGAGGCCGCGGACATTCTCGATCACCACCAATCGGGGGCGTAGGGCTTGGATTGCTCGGGCGACGTGCAGCCACAGGCCGGAGCGGGTGCCCTCGGCGATACCGGCGCGACGGCCGGCGAGGCTGACGTCTTGGCAGGGGAAACCGGCGGTCAGGACGTCGACCGGTTCGACCTGGTCGAAGTCGACGGCGGACAGGTCGCCGAGGTTGGGCACGTCGGGCCAGTGGTGGGCGAGGATCGCGGCGGCGTTCGGGTCGATCTCGCAGTGCCAGGCGACCGAGCCGCCGAGCACGTCGAGCACGCCCAGGTCGAGACCGCCGTAACCGGAGCACAACGACCCGATCCGCGGGCCGTCCGTACCCATCACGCACCGACCGGCGCCGCGCCCGGCTCGGCCGCCTCGGGCCACCCGGCGAAATGCGAGGGAACGTCCTCGACATCGGCCTGCGCGCCGTCCGGCACGGCAGGCTGTGGGACGATCTCGCCCTCGATGTACTCCCCGGGCACGTCGAGCCCCTCGGGCGAGGCATCGCGCCGCACGGTCCCGTCGTGGGCCACGGCGCGGGCGAGCTCGGCCGACTTGGGCAGCATCTTGAACAACTGCCGTACGCACGTCTTTCGGGCCATCGCGTCGTAGTCCGTGGACCACGGCCCGAAATCCTTCGCCTTGCTCCGCTTCCGGATCGCCTCGACGTCGTCGACATCGAGCACGACGAACGCGCTACCTCCGTTGGCCAGTCGGGCAACGGCGTAGTAGTGCGTGGCCGGACCCTTGGCCGCGCCCCGCGCGGGGATGTGCCGCAGCGTCGGGGCGAGTCCGTACTCGTACTCAAACGTGTCGCCCTCGTGCACGGTGTGCGTGTCGAGACCGGCGGCGAGAGGGTGCTGCCAGTACAGCCGGATCATGCCCTGATAGCCGATGACGAGCTGTACCTCGTACCCGCGGATCTTCTTGTTCCAGAACGGCAGCAGGTACGCCTCGCCCGACACGCCGCCCGGCTCCAGCCCGAGGGCCGAGCAGGTCATCAGGGCGCCCGCGAACGACTCGCGGCTGCACTCGGCGAGGTGCTCGACCCTGCGCAGCTCGGTAAGAGCGATCCGGGCGATACGGTCGGCGCCGCCCATGTGCGCGGGCAGCGCGCGCTCGATCTCCGGGCGCATCTGCTGCACGAACTGAACTAGGGTCGCGGCCGGTTGCGCGGCGCGGGTAGCCGGGACGGCGGGCATACGGGTCTGCGCGGTGCGGGTGGCCACGCGATCGGCAAGGTTGCTGCTCATGCTGCGGAACTCTCTTTCGGGACGACGAGGCGTCGGGCGCGGTGCGCCCGGAACTCGTCGGGGCGCTCGGCGGCGAGGCGCGCGGTATCGAGCGCGTCGACGCGGTGCGTGTACTGCTGCGCGAGGTCGGGGTGCGCGGCGGTGAATCGTTTCTGTGAGAGCGGGCCGTTCTGCTTCCACGTGAACGCGACGGCGCCCTGCGTCTTGACGATCTCGGCCTCGCCCGCGGCGGCTTTCAGGCGGTTGTCGACCTCGCGCAACTCGGCCGAGGTGCGCTCCTCGCGCGCCTTGAGCTCGCGGCGGCGCTCCAGCAGGGGCAGCACCTCGGCGGGGTCGGCGACGAGCACGCCGCCGGCCTTGACCGCGTAGAGGTGATCGAGCAGGGACTCGGTCGCCTCGGAACCGTCGACCGGCGGCGGAACGCGGTCGAGCACGCCCTGCCAGAAGCGGCCGACGATCTCGACGAGGTGCTCGACGAGGGTCTCGTCGCGCTCGACGCGGTGAATCAGCAGCCGGTTTCCGCCGAGCAGCGCGGCGACGTGTGCGTGCCCGTATCCGGTGACGGCGAGGTACCAATGCGTTTGGAGCGCCGGCCCGTCCGGCACGCCGAGCAGCCACTCGTCGAGCTGAAAGGCGCTGCGGGTCTTGATCTCCAGCAGGCTCGACGGCGCCGAGGCGCCCTCGTCGAGCACGTACCGGTCGACGTTCGCCAGCATCCAACGCCGCTCGACGTGCGCGAGCGTTCCCGGACCCTCGACGACGCCGAGACCGGTCCGCTCGGCGAACACGCGGGCGACCGTCGGCTCGTGCTGGTGCCCCCAGAACGCCGCCTCGGCGAGGACCGGGTCGAGCGGGCGGTCGAGCGGCAGCTCGCCCACCTTGTCGAGGTAGACCTCGGTCGGCGAGGTGTACCTGCTCATCCCGAGCACCGCGGCAACCTCAGAGCCGCCAACCCCCGCACGCCGCACGGTGAGCCACTGCTCGCGGTCGAGGCTCGGCGGGGCGACGACGACGCCGGTCGGCGTCACGAGCGGCGACGCAGTAGCGCCGCTCACTCCGCACCCCCGACGTACCGGGCGTAGACCCGGTATTCGGTCGAGCCCCCCGAGGTGACCGTGCGGGCGACCGCCTCGAAGCTGCCAGCAGGACCGTACGCGGGCAGTCGGGCGTTACGGATCGCCTGCGCGGCAGACGAGGCGCGGGTGACGCTCGCCGGCTTCTGTACGACACCCCAGACGTTCGGGTGAGCGCGGAGATCGGCGGCGATCCTTACGTGTTTCGTGTTGCGCTGCTTGGGCGGCGGACCGACGAACTCGACTGCACTCACGCGCTGTTCGCTCTTCACGCTGCGACCCCCTGCTCGGCGCGCACCTGCCGGATACGAGGGGCGAGGATGCGCCGGATCACGGCGAGCTGCTCGTCGGTGGGTTCGGGCCAGTCTTCGCTTTTGGCAGGTGTGTCGGGTGTCTCTTCGGCGTGCACGGTTCCCCCTCCGTGTGTTGCAGATGTCGAACAACCAGGGGCCCAAAGTGCTCCATAGTGCCCAACCGGTTGTTGCAGATGTCGAACAACGGCAACCATAGGTGGCGAGAAAGTGCACGTCAACGGCATTGATCAGCGTGCAGTTCGGGGTAATGGCTGATTAGATGAGACTGTTCGAGTTGTGAAACAAGAACGGAGACAAGAGAGTGCCGGAGAGTGACAACCCGTTTCGGACTCCGTACGGGACGCCCTTCGGGGATCTCCTGCGGTCCGCGAAGGAAGAGCTAGGGCTCTCGTACCGCAAGCTCGCCGAGCGGGCGATCGACCCCACGACAGGTGAGGCGGTGGGGTACACGACGCTGCACCGGATAGCGGCGAACAAGTCGATCATGCTCTCGCCCGGGGTGGTGGGTGCCGTTGCCGCCGCCATTGGTCGCCCCGAGCGCGACGTTCGAATCGCCGCATCGCAGCAGTATTGCGGCCTCGTCGCCGATGATCCGTTCGACATGAGCAACGACGAGACGACCGTCGTCGTCGTGCACGCTCCCGGCATGGGCCGGAAGGACATGCCCAAGGTCGAGGCGCTCCTGCGACGCTATGCGGCGGGTGAGGTTCCGCCGGAACTTTCCGAAGGGGACCGCTCGTCTTCCTAGTTGATCACTACGCGTCGTATGCGCGTGACCTGCGGTGTTGGGATGAGTAAGGTGGTTCGGGCGTCTTGCCTCGTACATATGTTCGAGTCAAGGTCCGTCATGCCACGAGGGGGGCAACACCTTGATCCGCGTCATCCGCACCCAACTCGATACCGGAGCGATCACCGTAGTCCGAGCCACCGAACACGGACTCACGATCGACATGGACGGCCGCCACATCACCCCCACAGGTGCGGCAAGCCTCCAGCAAGCCCTTAACGGCCTCGCCCCCCACGCCGAACAGGACGGCGCCCGACATGGCGCTCCGTCGGCATCCGCCGGCGAGTGAACCTGAACACCGAAGGGCCGCAGGGGACACATCCCCTGCGGCCCTTCGGCCGTCCGTATCCGCTACGCCGCGCCCGCTGCCGACTTCACCGGCATACGAGGAGCGAGAGACACGTGCTCGCTCGCCGGCACGCTCGGCCCGTGCGGGACCTTCTTCATCCGTACATCGAGCAGCGTCTCGGCGATCAGGCGACGCTGCGGAAGCTCCAGCGTCGCCCACCCCTTGGCGACCTCTTCCGGCGTGGTCCCGACGATCTCGCGCACGACCGACGGGGCCTTGAGCGACTTCACCTTTGCTTCCGCTGCCGCGATCTTCGGAGTGAGACCGGCCTCGATCTCGGCAAAGCTGTCCGCGGAGAGGGCTCCCTCGATCGCCTTCGAACGGAACTCCTTAAGGCGTACCCGCAGCATGACGACCTCGGCCTCGGCCTCTTCGATCTGGTTCAGCGCCTCGTCGTCGCCCTCCGTAAAGGCGGCGATGAACGCCGGCGACGACAACCACTTGAACAGCTCGCCCTCGACGTACGCGTCTATCGCCTTTGTCAGACCGGAGACGTGATAGCCCTTCCCGCCGAACTTGCCCTCGACCTTGGGCTGCACACACCGGTAATAGGGGCCGTACTTGTTCCTTCCCGACCCAACCGCCACAGAGCACACATCACAGACCATGCTGCCGGACAGCCAGTTAACGGCCTTTCCGGGCCTCGAATTGTGCCGCTTCGCCTTGCGCTCGGCGATGATCGCGACCGCACGCACGTGCACTGCCTTGTCGACGATGCGCGGCCACGCGTCCTCGGCCGTCACCTTGCCGTGGTGGGTGCGAGCACCGAGGTATCGCGGGTCCTCCGCATAATCAACGACCGTCGCGGGGTGCCACCGGGCGAGCAGCAGCGGCTCGCGGCGCGCGTTGAAATCCTGCGAGATGTCGAGGGGCAACTCGCCTGCCACCAAACGGGTGCGAGCCTCGACGCGCAGATCTTCACGGTCAACGAGGCGGGCCACCCATGAGGGATGCAATCGAGAGTTGGCCGGGAGATCTTCCCTCCACTGGGCCAACGCCTTGATCTGTTCCTTGCGCCACTCGCGGGCGGGCGGGGTCACGCCGCGGCGATTCAACGCCAGAGCGATTTGGGCGTACGCCTTGCCATCGGCGACCGCCTTGCAGATCTCCGCGACAATCTCGGCCTCGGCTGGCTCCTTCTCCGTTCGCAGCAGCTCGCGGGTGTGAGGGTCGTAGACGCGCCGGTACCCATATGCGCGCTGACCGTGCGGCTTGCCATTGATCGCGTTCGCGCGCAGGGACCGCAGCACGTTGTCGCGCATCTCGTCGACCTCGCGCTCGCCGATCAGCGCGTCGAGGCCCGTGCGAAAGCGGTCGTCTTTGTCGCTGAGGTCGTAGACCTTGCCGCCGTAGCACCAGAGCACACCGTGCTTGGCGCAGGCGTCGCGGAGACGGGCATAGACAGCCAAGTCGCGTTGCAAACGAGTCGCCGCCCACGCGTACACGATGTCGAGCTTCCCCTGCTCGATCCACTCGATCATGCGCTCAAAGTCTTCACGCTCGCGGCCCCCCGCGTGACGTGATGCCGAACGGTCGTCGTCGATGAACGTCTCAACGATGTTCACGCCGTCGCGATCCGCATCGGCCTGCGTGGCGTCGAGTTGCTCACGGACCGATCGGCCCTTGCTGTTCGTCTTTCCTCGATACGCGCTCTTGCGTGCGTATCGGCCGCCCCGAAGGCCGGCGAGGCTACGTGTCCCCCTTGGCCCTGCGATCGTCTTTAGGCTCATGCCTCCCCCTCGTTCCAACCGAAGTATCTCTAACTCGGTGAAACCAAGGTGGCCCCCAAGGCTTGAGGCTTTGAGGCCTGAGCCCCAAGGCCTGAGCCCCAAGGCCTCAGGCCTTGGGGCCGGGTGGCCGGGTCCTACGGTTCGGTGTCGGCGGCGCTGCCGTGCACGGTGCGCACGCATCGGGCCAGCAGCGTCAGGCCGCAGACCAGCAGGGCCCCCGAGGCGGTCCAGCCGAGTCCGAGGGTGAGGGCGTGGCCGGGTTTGTGCCAGGGGCGGGCGGTGGTCAGCAGCCAGCCGCCCACGGCGAGCATGCCGAGGGCGAGCGCGGCCGGCAGGGCGGTGGGGTCGCCGGGACCGTGGTCCTCGTACGGCTTCGGGGGCACGGGCCACCGCCTCCAATCCGGGGTCGAACGGTCAGATCGGGCCGGGTCCTATCTTCGCAGGGCCTCGGCCGGTTCGATACGGGCCGCCCGCCAGGCGGGATAGAGACCGGCCAGCAGTCCGGTGACCAGCCCGACGACCGGGGCAGCGGCGACGGTGGCCGGGTGGATCACCGGGGTCCAGTCGCGGGCGAGGGAGACGCCGACCACGGTCAGTTCGCCGAGCGAGGTGCCGACCAGCCCGCCGAGGGCGCCCAGCGCGGCCGACTCGGTGAGGAACTGGGCCGAGACGTGCCGCCCCCGGGCGCCGAGCGCGCGGCGCAGTCCGATCTCGCCGGTCCGCTCCAGTACGGCGACGAGGGTGGTGTTGGCGATCCCGACCGCGCCGATGACCAGGCAGATTCCGGCCAGCAGCAGGAAGAGCGCGCTCAGGTCGGAGGTGACGCCGGAGCGCAGCATCCGCGGGTCGGGCGGCGGTACGGCCTTCAGGTACTCGGGGTGGTCGGGGCGCAGGGCCAGCGGGGCGAGATCGGCGACCTGGCGGGCGGCGCCGAGTTCGGTGGCGATCAGCATGCTCGCGCTGCCGGGCGAGGGCTGCCCCCACAGCTCCTCGGCGGTGGCTCGGGGCACGAGCACGGACAGCAGGTTCTCCGGCTTGCGTTCCACGTCGGAGATGATCCCCGCCACGGTGAAGGGCTCCTGCCCGATGTAGAGCGCGGGCCGGGTGGCGAGGGTGGTGATGCCGAGGCGGCCCGCGAGTCCGGCGCCGATGACGGCCACGCGCTGTCTGCTCCGCTCGGAGAACTCGTCGTAGAGGCGGCCCTCCTGGAGGGTGGGCACGAGGGCGGCGACGGCTCCGGGGGAGGCGGCGACGACGGACGCGCCGCTGGTGGAAGCCCCGCCGGCGGCCCCGTCGCCGGAGGGTAGGGAGCCGAGGGTGGTCCGCGAGTCCAGCCGTACCGTCCACAGCACCCCGGCGTGCTCGATGCCGGCGACGGCGCGCAGCCGCTGCTCGGCGTCGGAGGGGAAGCCGGGTCCGGCGAACTCGTTCCGCTGGGCGGCCACGTCCTCGATGGTCACCTCGGTGGCGGTCAGGACGTTGAACCGGCCGTCGATCTGCGAGGAGATGGTGGCGGTGAGGCCGAGCACGGCGACGAAGCTGCCGACGCCGAGCACGGTGCC
Source organism: Streptomyces sp. NPDC059874 (assembly GCF_042731135.1). Lineage (NCBI taxonomy): Bacteria > Bacillati > Actinomycetota > Actinomycetes > Kitasatosporales > Streptomycetaceae > Streptomyces > Streptomyces sp. NPDC059874. The sequence goes on along the minus strand of NZ_JBHWJY010000083.1, from coordinate 27,581 downwards.
GAGGGCGGTGAGCACTGCCCGGCCGGGGCGGCGCAGCATGCCGGCGACGGCTTCGGCGAGCGCGTCGCGTACGGACAGCCGGGTCGGCCGGACGGTGCGCTCGGCGGTGCGCCGGAACCTGCGGCGGAACCTGCGCCGGACAGTGGGTTCGACGGTGGGCTCGACGGTGGGCTCGACGGTGCTCACGTACGCAGCCGCCCGTCGCGGATGGTCACGGTGCGTGCGCCGCGCCGGGCCACTTCGGGGTCGTGGGTGATGACGAGGACGGTCATCCCGGAGGTGTGGAGTTCGTCCAGCAGGCCCAGTACGGAGGCGGCGTTGGCGGAGTCGAGGTTGCCGGTGGGCTCGTCGCACAGGAGGAGCGACGGCCGGCCGACGAGGGCGCGGGCGATGGCAACGCGCTGGCGTTCGCCGCCGGACAGCCGCCCGGGCACGGCGCCGGCGCGGTGCCCGAGGCCGACCTGGTCGAGTGCCTCGCGGGCCCGTACGAGGCGCTGCGCGCGCGGTGTTCCGGTGTAGAGCATGGCGAGGGTGACGTTCTCCAGGGCGGACCGGTGGGGGAGGAGGTGGAAGGACTGGAAGACGAACCCGATCCGGCGGCCGCGCAGGGCGGTGCGCTCCCGGTCGGGGAGCGCGGCGGTGTCGATCCCGTCGAGGAGGTACCGGCCGCTGGTGGGGGAGTCGAGCAGCCCGGCGACGTTGAGGAAGGTGGACTTACCGGAGCCGGAGGGGCCGACGACGGTGATGAACTCACCCCGTTCCACGACCAGTTCGCAAGGGTGCAGGGCCTCGACGGGCGGCGGACCGGGGTAGGTGAGACCGACCCCGCGGAACTCGATGACCGGGGCGGTGACGGCGGCGCCGGCGCCGGCGCCGGCACCGGACTCCGCCGCCTCCTGCGGCCGGGGGCGGCGCGGGCGGGGGAACCTCACGTCCAGCTCCCCTTGCCCGGCGTCCTGCCCGGAGCCTTGCCCGGCTCGTGGCCCAGCGCCTTGCCCTGTTCCTTGCCCTGAGTCTTGCCCTGCTCCTTGCCCGGCCTCTGGCTCGGCTCCCTGGCGGTGATGCCGATCACGACGCGGGCACCGGCCGCGAGTTCGCCGTCCCTGACGGGGGTCACGGCCACGTAGCCGTCGCCGCTGGTGCCGGTCCGGACGGGGATGCGCCGCTGCGTGCCGTCGGTGGAGACGGCCGTGACGAGGGTCTGGCCGTCCGGGCTCGCGGAGACCGCGGTGACCGGAACCACGAGGGCCTCGCCGTCGGTCGCGGCGGACTCGATGGTCAGCCGGACGTCCTGCCCGGCGAAGGCGGCGGGCAGCGGCTGGTCGGCCCGGACCACCATCCGGTAGCCGAGGTCGGCTCCGCCGCCTCCCTTGCCCTGGGCTCCGTCGCCCTGTCCGCCCTGGCTTCCCTGCCCGCCCTGCTGCCCGCCCTGCTGGCCCGACGACTGGCCGGTGGACCGCTCGGTGGCGACCAGCGCCACCTTGCCGCGCGCGTCCGTGCCGGCGACCTCGGAGGAGACCACGACGGACATGCCCGCGCGCAGCAGCTGCTTCTTGTCCTCCTTGAGGTACGCCTCGACGACGAGCTCACCCGCGGAGAGGGTGAGCATCGCCCCGGAGACGGGCCCGCCGATCCGGCCGCCGACGGCGCTGACCCGGGCGGGGAAGGAGCCGAGGAACACGGTCTCGGAGGCGGGGAGCATCGGCCCGTCGGCGGCCTCCGCGGCCGTCAGCTTGGCCCGGGCCTCGGCGAGGGCCTGGCGGGCACGCGTGAGGGCCCGGCCGGAGTCGCCGCTCGTGCCGCCGGCTCCGGGCTTGGACGTGGCCCCCGTCTTGCCCGATCCGGGCTCCGCGGGCGAGGCCGAGGGAGCCGGCCCGCCGGAATCACCGCCCGACCCCGAGGAACCGGGGGAGGCGCTCGCGTCCTCGACGGCCCACTCGGCCGACCGTACGGCTTCCCGCGCGACCTTGAGCACCTCCGCGCCGTCCGCCACGGCCGGCAGCGGGTCGTAGCCGATGGCCTTGTAGCGCGCGGCGAGAGCGGACTTCGTACCGGCCCCGAACACGCCCTTCGGGTCGCCACCGGTGCTGTGCCCGAGCTCGCGCAGCGCCTGCTGCAACTGGGCCACGTCGTCGCCTGTGGCGCCCGGCTTGAGGTCCCGGTAGACGGGCAGGGTCCCCTTGAGGGTGAACACGGGCCGCCCGGACACCTCCGCCAGCAACTGTCCTGCCGCGACGGCGTCCCCGGCCTTGAGCGGCAGCTTCGTCACCACGGGCGTGCCGGCGCCCTCGGCGGAGCGGGGTTGCGGGGCCACGTCGACGCTCTGGTCGGCGACGACGGTCCCGCGCATCACCACCTTCTGCGCGAGAATCCGCCGCTCGACCTCCGCGGTCAGTACGCCCTGCGCGGGCGGACCGGTCTCGGCGGCCACCTGCGCGGGGGACTTCACCAGCGTGGTGGCCAGCAACCCGCCGATGGCCATCAGCGCGGCTCCACCGACGACCCCGAGCACGACCCGCCGTCCCCGCGCGAGCCCGCCGGCCTCCGGCGCTGCCTTCTCGTCGACCGCGCCGCGCTGCTCGTCGGCGGTCACGTCCACCACGACGTCCTGCAGTTCACTCACCCGCCGAGCACGGCGTTGTCGGAGCCCCGGTCCTTCTTGCACTTGCGCAGGGCGTCCACGTGCTTCGTCTTGAGCTCGACCATCTGCTCCGATGTCACGGCCCGGTCGTCGATGTACCCGGTCACCGGGTCGGGGTCCGGGTACCAGGCGACACCCTGTTCGCGCAGGCACTTGGACTCCGCCTGGGCCTCGGCCAGCATCTTCGGGTCGGCCGGCTCGGGAGAGCGCGGCGGCGGGACCTTGTCCTTGCAGGCCTCCTGGGCCGCGGGGAGGTTCTTGATCGCCGTCGGATCGTCCTTGTCCACGCGGGGCGCACCGTAGTCGGTGTGGGTGAGCTTCACCCCGTTGTCCTTGAGGCAGTCGTAGTAGGCGATGTCCTCTTTGGTGGGCGGCGGGCTGTCGCTCGCCTTCGGCTCGCCACCGCCGGAGCACGCGCTGAGCGCGAGCGACACGGCGAGGAATATGAACGGCACATGCTTGCGCATAGGGGGCGCTTCCCTCGGTATGGGGATGGATGAGGGCGCCGCAGAGCGAAGTGGCGTGCGAACGCGACTCGTGATCCTAGAGAGTGTTCCTCCGGGCTACAACCCCCGTCTCAGACCGCTTTTTTGACTGTCCGTAGGCTGAGATTACTTCTTGTGAATGAGCGTCACCTGAACTTAAATCCCGCTAGATCTAAGGCGGTTGGGGAATCCGGTGCTGTCTATTTCTACAGTGGGGAATGCGCGAATGAACGAGAACCTGCGCGGCCTGCGTCTCGCGGCCGCCCCTGCGGCCATCGCGGCCGCCCTGCTGGTCGCGACGGCCTCCCCCGCTTCGGCGTGGGTGCACGGCGGCTACCTGGAGCAGTTCGAGTTCGGTCTGTACTACGAATACGGCCCCAGCGGCTGTGTCTTCGACAGCAACAATGACGACCCGACCCTCACGGACAACACCTTCTACGGCCCTGCGGGCTGTGACGGTCGAACCCAGAACGTGAACGACAACACCCGGGCCTACAAGAACCTCGACATCAACGGCCGGCGCGTTTACACGGACGCCGACTACAAGGGCATCCAGGGCTCGATCCCGCCCAACTACACGGGCAATGCCACGGCCAATTTCAAGGACAGCATCAGCTCCATCTGGTGGTACTAGGCCGTCCGCATCCCTAAGGAACCACTGATGTCTCCCACCCCACGCCGCCCGTCCGTCGCGACCGCCCTGCTGGCGGCGACAGTCGTCCTGCTGGCGGGCTGCTCGGACGGCGGCGGGGGGAAGGGGAAGGACGGCGGCGAACCCGCCTTCGGCCCCATCGCGACGAACCCCGCCACCTCGTCCATCTCCCTCCCCATGGATGCGTACACCGACTCGGATGCCGAGATCCGGCGGATGGACGCGGTACAAGCGCGGCTGACCGAGCAGTGCATGGCCCGGTACGGGTTCACCTACGAGGCACCGTCGAAGCGGCCCGCGACGGGCAGCGCAGACGGGGACCGGCACCGGAACCTCTTCGGCGAGGCGGACCCCGAGCACGCGGCAGCCCACGGCTACGACAGCGAATCCGGAGTGCCCCGCCCGCAGAAACCGGCTCCGCCGCAGCTCAGCCAGAGCGCGTCCGCCGTCCTGTTCGGGACCCGGCCCGGCGAGACCGCCCCGACCGGCCCGGATCCGATGAGTCAGGAAGAAGCCGAGAAGGTGGACAGCGGAGTCGAGGTCGGCGGGCAGAAGGTCCCGGCGGGCGGCTGCGGGCGGGAGGCGTACCGCAAGCTGTACGCACCCACGAAGGACAGCGTCGACCTGCTCTTCTCCTTCGGGCTGGCCGCCGAGGCGCACAACCGCGCGCAGGAGGACTCCCGGGTGGTCACGGCGCTGAAGGGCTGGTCCGACTGCATGGGGAAGGGCGGGTACGGGGGAGTCGGCACCCCGTACGAGGTGATCGAGAAGCTGGGCCTGCAGAACGACAAGGCCGGCCCCAAGGCGGTCGCCATCGCCACCAAGGACGTGGCGTGCAAGCGCGAGGTCAACCTCGTCGGGATCTGGGCGGCCGCCGAGGTGGCGTACCAGCAGCGGCTCGTAGAGGAGCACGCCGAGACCCTCGCCCTGTACAAGAAGCAGCGCGACGACCGCCTCAAGCTCGCGGCCTCGCTCGCCTGACGGCTCGGCCCGGACCGTTCGCCCGGACCGTTCGCCCGGACCGTTCGCCCGGACCGCTCGGCCCCGGCCCCTTTCGTCGGGGCCGAGCCCGTTCACCTGCCCATGCACTTGCGCAGGGCGTCGGCGTGGTTCCGCTTGAGGCTCGCCCGCTGTTCCGGGGTCAAGCCGCGGTCGGTGAACTCGCCGGTGACCGGATCCGGGTCCGGGTACCAGGAGACGCCCTCGGCCCGCATGCAGTCGCTCGCCTTCGGCTCGCCGTCACCTCCGCACCCGGTCAGGGAAATGCAGATGAGCAGCAGCGGGGCGAAATGGCGTGCGCGCACGGGGTTTTCCTTGGGGCGATAGAAGTGGAATTCATCGGTCCGTGACCGGTCGCGGCGAGGGTCTGCCGGGTGAGGGTAGAGGGCTCCGCCGGAGATGCGCAACGTCCTTACAAGCCAGGGAGCTGACGATCCGTTAGGCGGGATTGCGACTAGACAGTCGATTCGTCGGGGACGTTGAATCCGGCTCACCCGAAAAGAGAGGCACGTGTGATGAATCGAGCAGTGGCAAAACTGGTATCGGGGTGCGTCGCCGCGGTTTCGGTGAGCGCGATTCTACTGGGCACAGCAGGACCTTCCACCGCGTACGGCAAGGACGGAAACCTGGAAGGCGACGAGTTCGGACTTTACTACCTGACGGGCCAGGCGGGTTGTGTCTTCGACCTATATACGACCGACACGAACTTCGCCGACGACACCTTCAAGCCCACGTGCAACGGCATGTACAAGGGCGTGAACGACAACACCGAGTCCTATCGGAACCGGGACGTCTACGCCTGGAAGGTGGCCACCGACAAGGACCTCGACGGCAATGTCGGCGAGATCCCGTCGAATTACGTGGGCAACGCCTCCGCCACGTTCAAGAACAGGATCAGTTCGGCCGCCTACACCCTCCATTCCTGATGCGTGCCGTCCGCCCCGCCCCCGCGCGACGCCTCCCCGCCGCGCTGCCCGCCCTCGCGCTGCTGGCCGTCGTGCTGCTGTCCGGCTGCGGCGGCGGCGGCGCCGGCGGGGCGGGGGGCGAGCCCGAGCTGGGTCCCGTAGCGGACAATCCGGCCACGGCCACGTTGGCGTTCCCCATGGACGCCTACACGGACACCGAGGCCGAGCGGATCCGGATGGGTCAGGTCCAGCAGGTGCTCGTCTCCCGGTGCATGGCCCGGTACGGGTTCACGTACGAGGGCGTGAAGACGGCCGCGCCCTCCGGCGGAGGCGGGGCCGAGGACCGGCACCGCCATCTCTTCGGTCTGGCCGATCCGGAGTTCGCGGCGGCCCATGGGTACGACAAGTCGGGGACCGGGGGCGACCCGGCGGTCAAACCCGTCGCCCCGCAGCTGAGCGACAGCGCGTACGTCGTCATGAACGGCGAGCAGCGCGGGGCCCAGGGCGGCGTGCCCCTCGACGCGCCCACCGAGGAAGAGGCGGCCCGGGTCGACAGCGGTCTGACGGCGGCCGGGCAGAAGGTGCCGGCCGGCGGGTGCGGGCGGGAGGGGTTCCGGAAGCTGTACGCGCCGACGAAGGACAGCGTGGACCTGCTCTTCGCCTTCGGGCTGTCCTCCGAGGCGCACGAGCGGTCGAAGCAGGACTCCCGGGTGGTCAACGCGCTGAGGAAATGGTCGGCGTGTATGGACAAGTCCGGATACGGCGGGATCGGTACGCCTTATGACGTCGTCGAGGAACTGGGCCTGGAGAACGACAAGGGCGGCCCCCGGGCCGTCACCGCCGCCAAGGCCGACGTCGCCTGCAAGCGTGAGGTGAACCTGGTGGGCATCTGGGCCGCGGTCGAGAAGGCCTACCAGGAGCGGCTCGTCGAGGAGCACGCCCAGACCCTCGCGCTGTACGCGAAGCAGCGCGAGGCGCGGTTCAAGCTGGCGGCCTCACTCGGCTGAGGCGGTCGTGGACACGTCGAAGGGCCGGTACTCCGCCCCCGAGCGGGGGAGTACCGGCCCTTCGCGGTGCCATGACGGCTCCGATGGCCCTGACGGCCCGGCGCGTCAGAGGACGCGGACGGCGCCCGTCGGCTTGTCGTAGCTGAGGCTGCGCTCGACGATGCCCGTGCTGGGGTTCTGCGCGCCGACGAACTTGCCGCCACCGACGTAGATGGCCACGTGGTACGCGGAGCCGCGGGAGCCCCAGTACAGGATGTCGCCCGGCTGCAGGGCGCTCAGGGAGACCGAGGTACCCGAGGAGGACTGCGCCTGGGACATGCGCGGCAGGGAGATGCCGGCCTGGCGGTAGGCGGCCTGCACGAGGCCCGAGCAGTCGAACGAGGACGGGCCGGTGCCGCCCATGACGTACGCCTTGCCGACCTGCGCGCGGGCGAAGTTGACGATCGCGGCGGCGGAGCCGGTGGCCGGGGCGGTCACGGTGCCGACACCCTGCTGCGAGCCGGAGGTCGAGCCGGAGCCCGAGGTGTTCTGGAGGGAGTTGCGGGCGGCGGTGCGGCTGGCGCGCTCGGCCTCGGCCTTGCGGTCCGCCTCCTCCTTCGCCTTCTTCTCCTCGTCGGCCTTCTTCTGGGCCGCTTCCTTGGCCTGCTTCGCCTCGGCGGCGGCGCCGCTGAGGGCGCTCTCCTCCTGGGCGTTCAGTTCGCCCTCGACGGCGGCCGAGCGGGTGTTCTCGGCGGCCGTGGTGACGGCGGAGGCGACCTCGGCGGCCAGGTCCAGGTTCAGGACCGGCATTTCGAGCGTCGTCTCGGCCACGGGCTCGGAGGGCGACGCGCTCGCCGTGCCGGCCATGGCCAGGGTGCTGAGGACGCCACCGGCAACTCCGGCGCGGACCGCGAGCTTCGAGGCGCTGCGGCGGGGCTTCCGGTGGCTGGGTATGTGAGCGGTGTGGGACATGAGGACAACCGCTATCAGGGCGTCAGGGTTCCCTTCAAGAAACGTGGTCTGCGCCACAGTTGTGCGCGAAGCGCGCGAACCGGGCGCGTCGCGCTTCTTATTGACGCCGTAACGGGCCAAACGGACATGCCTTCACAAGGCTGTGATCATGGGGTTTCCGCAATAAGTCCGAATTGATCCACGGCCTACCATCCCTCCGCACTGATGGCCAAGCCCTCTTTCGGAACCACGGATTCACAGTGGCGCAGGTCACAGGGGAGTCACGCTGTGGGGGTGTTGTGGTGCATCCGTGGTCCGTCCGTGATCCGGCTGTGAAGCGATCGACGGTTTCGAGGCCGGCGGACGGACCCGCTCGTGAACGGACGCACGTGGATCCGGGCCCCTCGGAGGCCCCGATCGGTCCGCGTCCACCTCCGTACGCGAGGGCTCCCCCGGCCGGGGGATGCCGATCCCTTTATCACCCCGGCGACCGTCTCGCCAATTTGCCTGCACGGGCCATCGTTTGATAGGGCAGCGCCCCCTCTACCTGCGGTAACGAGCCCGGATGTCACCTTTGGTGATCATGTGGATGCTTCGCGTACGAAGATCACCACTCATCGGACTTCATGATCGTTCGTCAGGTGGTGGAGATCACAAACTCGTTGTTGTAACCCGTGTCGCAGATCACAGACGCGCAGGCATAAGATGCGCAGCAGTCCGGCTTGTGAACTGCCTCACATGCGAGAGCGAGGCGGGGCACTCGGCGCCGGCAGCGGTCCAACGGTCAAGGACGACTGGAAGGAGCGAGGAGCGTGAATGCGTACGCGCCCATCCTCGTGCTCGGCGCCCTCGGCGCAGGGTTTGCGATCTTCTCCGTGGTCATGGCCACGCTGATCGGCCCAAAACGGTACAACCGGGCGAAGCTTGAGGCGTACGAGTGCGGCATCGAGCCGACTCCCACGCCGGCCGGCGGCGGTCGCTTCCCCATCAAGTACTACCTCACGGCGATGCTCTTCATCGTCTTCGACATCGAGGTGGTCTTCCTCTACCCCTGGGCCGTCACCTTCGACTCCCTGGGGATCTTCGGGCTCGTCGAGATGTTGCTCTTCGTGCTCACCGTCTTCGTCGCCTACGCCTACGTCTGGCGCCGCGGCGGCCTGGAATGGGACTGAGGGGCTGAATTTTCCATGGGACTGGAAGAGAAGCTGCCGAGCGGCTTTCTGCTGACCACCGTCGAACAGGCCGCGGGCTGGGTGCGCAAGTCATCCGTCTTCCCCGCGACCTTCGGCCTGGCCTGCTGCGCGATCGAGATGATGACCACCGGAGCGGGCCGGTACGACCTGGCCCGCTTCGGCATGGAGGTCTTCCGCGGCTCCCCGCGCCAGGCCGATCTGATGATCGTGGCCGGCCGCGTCAGCCAGAAGATGGCGCCGGTGCTCCGGCAGGTGTACGACCAGATGCCCGCTCCCAAATGGGTCATCTCCATGGGGGTTTGTGCGTCTTCAGGCGGAATGTTCAACAACTACGCGATCGTCCAGGGCGTCGACCACATCGTCCCCGTGGACATCTACCTCCCCGGCTGCCCGCCCCGCCCCGAGATGCTGATGGACGCGATCCTCAAGCTCCACCAGAAGATCCAGACCTCGAAGCTCGGCGTGAACAGGGAAGAGGCGGCCCGCGAGGCGGAGGAAGCGGCCCTCAAGGCACTTCCCATGATCGAGATGAAGGGGCTGCTCCGGTGAGTGAGACCCGCGAACCAAACCCCGACAAGGAACTCAGCGCGCAGAACCTGCCCGGACAGCGCGGCGACCACGGCGAGGAGATCCGGGTCCAGCGCGGCATGTTCGGCGCCAGGAACGGCGGCGACACCTCCGGCTACAGCGGACTCGTACGCTCCGTGCGCCTGCCCGGACCGGCCGTCCGCCCCTACGGCTCGTACTTCGACGAGGTCGTGGACGAACTCGAAGGCGCCCTGGAAGAGCAGGACCTGGTCCCGGAGAACGCGATCGAGAAGGTCGTCGTAGACCGGGCGGAGCTGACCCTCCACATCGCCCGCGAGCACCTCGTCCGCGTCGCACGCACCCTGCGCGACGACCCGGCCCTGCGCTTCGAGCTCTGCACCGGCGTCTCCGGCGTGCACTTCCCGAACGACAAGGGCCGCGAGCTGCACGCCGTCTACCACCTGCGCTCGCTGACCCACGGCCGGATCCTGCGGCTGGAGGTGTCCGTCCCGGACAGCGACCGGCACCTCCCGTCGCTCGTCTCCGTCTACCCGACCAACGACTGGCACGAGCGCGAGACGTACGACTTCTTCGGCCTGATCTTCGACGGGCACCCGGCCCTCACCCGGATCATGATGCCGGACGACTGGCAGGGCTTCCCGCAGCGCAAGGACTACCCGCTCGGCGGCATCGCCGTCGAGTACAAGGGCGCCCAGATCCCGGCTCCCGACCAGCGGAGGTCGTACAGCTGATGTCCACTTCGAATCACGCCTCCGCCGACCACGCCTCGGCGCGCGAGACGACCGAAGGCACCGTCTACACCGTCACCGGCGGCGACTGGGACGAGATCGTCCAGTCTGCGGCCAAGGCCGACGACGAGCGGATCGTCGTCAACATGGGCCCCCAGCACCCCTCCACCCACGGAGTGCTCCGCCTGATCCTGGAGATCGACGGCGAGACGGTCACCGAAGCCCGCTGCGGCATCGGCTACCTGCACACCGGCATCGAGAAGAACCTCGAATACCGGAACTGGACGCAGGGCACCACCTTCGTCACGCGCATGGACTACCTGACGCCGTTCTTCAACGAGACGGCGTACTGCCTCGGCGTCGAGAAGCTGCTCGGCATCACCGACCAGATCCCGGACCGCGCCACCGTCATCCGCGTCCTGCTGATGGAGCTCAACCGGCTCTCCTCCCACCTGGTGTGCATCGCCACCGGCGGCATGGAGCTGGGCGCGACCACGATCATGATCTACGGCTTCCGCGACCGCGAGCTGATCCTCGACATCTTCGAGCTGATCACCGGCCTGCGCATGAACCACGCGTTCATCCGCCCCGGCGGCCTCGCGCAGGACCTGCCCCCGGGCGCCGTCGACCAGCTGCGCGACTTCATCAAGACCATGAAGAAGAACCTGCCGGAGTACGACAAGCTCGCCACCGGCAACCCCATCTTCAAGGCCCGCATGCAGGACGTCGGCTACCTCGACCTCACCGGCTGCATGGCGCTCGGCGCCACCGGCCCGATCCTGCGCTCCGCCGGCCTGCCGCACGACCTGCGCAAGTCGGACCCGTACTGCGGATACGAGAACTACGACTTCGACGTGCCGACCACCGAGACCTGCGACTCCTACGGGCGGTTCCTGATCCGCCTGGAGGAGATGCGCCAGTCGCTGCGGATCGTCGAGCAGTGCCTGGAGCGGCTGGAGCCGGGCCCGGTGATGGTCGCCGACAAGAAGATCGCCTGGCCGGCGCAGCTCGCGATGGGCCCCGACGGCCTCGGGAACTCGCTCGACCACATCCGCAACATCATGGGCACCTCCATGGAGGCCCTCATCCACCACTTCAAGCTGGTGACCGAGGGCTTCCGGGTGCCGGCCGGGCAGGCGTACGCGGCGGTCGAGTCGCCCAAGGGCGAGCTCGGCGTGCACCTCGTCTCCGACGGCGGCACCCGCCCCTACCGGGTCCACTTCCGCGACCCGTCCTTCACCAACCTGCAGGCCATGGCCGCGATGTGCGAGGGCGGCCAGGTCGCCGACGTCATCGTCGCCGTCGCCTCCATCGACCCCGTGATGGGAGGCGTCGACCGATGACAGAGATCTCGCTGGGTATGCCCCAGCTGCCCGCCCCCGACTTCCCGGCGGAGGTACGGACACGCCTCGAAGCGGACGCCAAGGACGTCATCGCCCGCTACCCCGACAGCCGCAGCGCGCTGCTGCCGCTGCTGCACCTGTGCCAGTCGGAGGAGGGTTACGTCTCCCGCACCGGCGTCCGCTTCTGCGCCGAGGTGCTGGGCCTGACCACCGCCGAGGTCACGGCCGTGGCGACCTTCTACACGATGTACCGGCGCAAGCCCTCCGGGGACTACCAGGTCGGCGTCTGTACGAACACCCTGTGCGCGGTCATGGGCGGCGACGCCATCTTCGAGGAGCTCAAGGAGCACCTCGGGGTCGGCAACAACGAGACCACCGCCGACGGCAAGGTCACCCTCGAACACATCGAGTGCAACGCGGCCTGCGACTACGCCCCCGTGGTGATGGTCAACTGGGAGTTCTTCGACAACCAGACCCCCGAGTCCGCCAAGGCCATGGTGGACGACCTGCTGGCCGGCCGTCCCGTCGAGCCGACCCGGGGCGCGCCGCTGTGCACGTACAAGGAGACCGCCCGGATCCTGGCGGGCTTCCCCGACGAGCGCGACGGCGCGGTCGAGGCGACCGGCGGCGCCGGCCCCGCCTCCCTGATCGGCCTGCGCATCGCCCGCGGCGAATCCCCGCGCGCCCCGATCGTGCACCCGCGCGGTGAGGCGCACGGCGAGACGCGTGGCGACACCACCACCGAGGGAGGGGAGTGATGACCGTGTCATCCGAACTGAGCAATGGGGGCACCTCCCGGCCGGAGGCCGGGGGAGGCACCAGCCCGGAGAAGCTCCTCGCGCCCGTCCTCTCGGCGTTCTGGGACGAGCCCGAGTCGTGGACGCTGGAGACCTACCGGCGCCACGAGGGCTACGAAGGCCTGCGCAAGGCCCTCGCGATGACCCCGGACGACCTCATCGCGTACGTGAAGGACTCGGGCTTGCGCGGACGCGGCGGCGCGGGCTTCCCCACCGGAATGAAGTGGCAGTTCATTCCGCAGGGCGACGGAAAGCCGCACTACCTCGTCGTGAACGCGGACGAGTCGGAGCCGGGAACCTGCAAGGACATCCCCCTCCTCTTCGCCAACCCCCACTCCCTCATCGAGGGAATGATCATCGCCTGCTACGCGATCCGCTCGCAGCACGCCTTCATCTACCTGCGCGGCGAGGTGGTGCCGGTCCTGCGGCGCCTGCACGAGGCGGTGCGCGAGGCGTACGAGGCCGGATACCTCGGGAAGGACATCCTGGGGAGCGGGCTCGACCTCGACATCACGGTGCACGCGGGGGCGGGCGCGTACATCTGCGGCGAGGAGACGGCGCTGCTCGACTCCCTCGAAGGCCGGCGCGGTCAGCCCCGGCTGCGTCCCCCCTTCCCTGCGGTCGAGGGGCTCTACGCCTGCCCCACTGTGGTGAACAACGTGGAGTCCATCGCGTCGGTTCCCGCGATCCTCAACCGGGGCAAGGACTGGTTCAAGTCGATGGGGACCGAGAAGTCCCCCGGCTTCACGCTGTATTCGCTCTCCGGGCACGTCGCGGGCCCCGGCCAGTACGAGGCCCCGCTCGGCATCACCCTGCGCCAGCTCCTCGACATGAGCGGCGGGATGCGGCCCGGGCACCGACTGAAGTTCTGGACCCCGGGCGGCTCCTCCACCCCGATGTTCACGGACGAGCACCTCGACGTCCCGCTCGACTACGAGGGCGTGGGCGCGGCCGGGTCGATGCTCGGCACCAAGGCGCTGCAGTGCTTCGACGAGACGACCTGCGTGGTGCGGGCCGTCACCCGGTGGACCGAGTTCTACGCCCACGAGTCGTGCGGCAAGTGCACCCCCTGCCGCGAAGGCACCTACTGGCTGGTCCAGTTGCTCCGCGACATCGAGGCGGGCAAGGGCGTCATGTCCGACCTCGACAAGCTGAACGACATCGCCGACAACATCAACGGCAAGTCGTTCTGCGCGCTGGGCGACGGCGCCGCCAGCCCGATCTTCTCCTCGCTGAAGTACTTCCGCGAGGAGTACGAGCAGCACATCACGGGCAAGGGCTGCCCCTTCGATCCTTCGAGGTCCACGCTCTGGGCCGATTCCAATGCGGAGGCGGCGCGATGACCAAGGCACGCGGCAGCGCCGCCGCCGCCGTCACCACAGCCCCGACTCACCAGGAGGTGGACGCATGACCGTCACCACGTCCGCCGGCCCCTCCGGAGGAGAACCGGCGCTGCCGCCGGAGAACACGGTGGCCCTGACCATCGACGGCATCGAGCTGTCGGTGCCCAAGGGCACGCTCGTCATCCGGGCCGCCGAGCAGATCGGCATCGAGATCCCGAGGTTCTGCGACCACCCCCTCCTCTCCCCGGCCGGTGCCTGCCGCCAGTGCATCGTCGAGGTCGAGGGCCAGCGCAAGCCGATGGCCTCCTGCACCATCACCTGCACCGACGGCATGGTCGTCAAGACGCAGCTGACGTCCGAGGTCGCCGACAAGGCCCAGCGCGGGGTGATGGAGCTGCTGCTCATCAACCACCCGCTGGACTGCCCGGTCTGCGACAAGGGCGGCGAGTGCCCCCTGCAGAACCAGGCGATGTCCCACGGCAACGCCGAATCGCGTTTCGAGGGCAAGAAGCGCACCTACGAGAAGCCGGTCCCGATCTCCACGCAGGTGCTGCTGGACCGCGAGCGGTGCGTGCTGTGCGCGCGCTGCACCCGCTTCTCCAACGAGATCGCCGGCGACCCGATGATCGAGCTGCTGGAACGCGGCGCGCTCCAGCAGGTCGGCACCGGCGAGGGCGACCCGTTCGAGTCGTACTTCTCCGGCAACACCATCCAGATCTGCCCGGTCGGCGCGCTGACCTCGGCCGCCTACCGGTTCCGCTCCCGCCCCTTCGACCTCGTCTCCTCCCCGAGCGTGTGCGAGCACTGCGCGGGCGGCTGCGCGACCCGGACCGACCACCGGCGCGGGAAGGTGCTGCGCCGCCTCGCCGCGGAGGACCCCGAGGTCAACGAGGAGTGGGTCTGCGACAAGGGCCGCTTCGGGTTCCGCTACGCGCAGCGCCCGGACCGGCTCACCACCCCGCTGGTGCGCGGCACCGACGGGGTGCTCGCCCCGGCGAGCTGGCCCGAGGCCCTGGAGGCCGCGGCCAACGGACTGGCGGCCGCGCGCGGCCGGGCCGGGGTGCTGACCGGCGGCCGGCTCACCGTCGAGGACGCGTACGCGTACGCCAAGTTCGCCCGCGTCGTGCTGGACACCAACGACATCGACTTCCGGGCCCGGGTGCACAGCGCGGAGGAGGCCGAGTTCCTGGCCGCCACCGTCGCCGGCACCGGCAAGGACCTCGACGGCAGCGGGGTCACGTACACCTCCCTGGAGGCGGCGCCGGCCGTGCTGCTGGTCGGCATCGAGGCGGAGGAGGAGGCCCCCGGGGTCTTCCTGCGGCTGCGCAAGGCCCACCGCAAGCACAAGCAGCGGACCTTCGCCCTCGCCCCCTTCGCCACCCGCGGCCTGGAGAAGGCCGGCGGCACCCTGCTGGCCGCCGCCCCCGGCACCGAGCCCGAGTGGCTCGACGCGCTGGCCTCCCGGACCGGCCTGGAGGCGGGCGGCGCCGAAGCCGCCGAGGCGCTGCGGCAGTCCGGCGCGGTCATCGTCGTCGGGGAGCGCCTCGCGGGCGTGCCCGGCGCGCTGACCGCCGCCGTACGGGCCGCCGCCGCGACCGGGGCGACGCTGGTGTGGATCCCGCGCCGGGCCGGGGAGCGGGCCGCCGTCGAGGCGGGCGCGCTGCCGTCCCTGCTGCCGGGCGGCCGACCGGCCACCGACCCGCGGGCCCGCGACGAGGTCGCGACCGCCTGGGGGCTCGACGAACTCCCGCACCGCTACGGCCGTGACACCGGCCAGATCGTCGAGGCGGCCGCCACCCGCGAGCTGTCCGCCCTGCTGGTGGCAGGCGTCGAGGTCACGGACCTGCCCGACCCGGCCCGCGCCCGGACCGCCCTCCAGGAGGCCTTCGTGGTCTCGCTGGAACTGCGGCCCGGCGAGGTCACCGACCACGCGGACGTGGTGTTCCCCGTCGCCGCCGTGGCCGAGAAGGCGGGGGCGTTCATCAACTGGGAGGGCAGGGTCCGGCCGTTCGAGGCCGCGCTCAAGCCCGACCAGATGACCCGTACGCTCGCCCCGGCCGACGCCCGCGTCCTGCACATGCTGGCCGACGCGGCCGACCGGCCGCTCGCGCTGCCCGACGTGCACGCCGTACGCCGGGAGTTGGAGCGGCTCGGCCCGTGGGAGGGCCCGCTCGCCACCGAGCAGTCCACCGACCCGGTGCCGCCGCCCCGCCCGGGCGCCGGCGAGGCGGTCCTCGCGGGCCACCGGCTCCTGCTCGACCAGGGCAGGCTCCAAGAGGGCGACGACGCCCTGGCCGGCACCCGGCACGAGGCTAGCGCCCGGCTGTCGGCCGCCACGGCCGCCGAGACGGGCGTCAAGAACGGCGATGTCCTCGCGGTCACCGGCCCGGCCGGCTCCGTGGAACTGCCGCTGCGGATCACCGAGATGCCGGACCGGGTGGTCTGGCTCCCGCTGAACTCCACCGGCTCCGGGGTCCTCGCCGACACGGGCGCCGCCCCCGGCGCCCTCGTACGCATCGGCCCGGCCGGGGTCGGCCCGGCGGCCGACGAAGACGCGGAGGTGCGGCCGTGACCGCGACCGCGTTGCGGCAGTCCGCGCCGCTGACCCATGTCCTTCGGCCGGGCGAAGCCCCGGCCCCCGCACGGGAGGTGCGAGCGTGATGAACCACCTCGCCCAGTTCGCGGCCCAGCCGCACGTCCTCGCGGCCGAGGACCTCACCCTGTTCGGCCGTGACGTGTGGTGGCTGGTCCTGCTGAAGGCAGTCTTCTGCTTCGCCTTCCTGATGGTGACCGTGCTGTTCTCCATCGTGTGGGAGCGCAAGGTCGTCGCCTGGATGCAGCTGCGCATCGGTCCGAACCGGCACGGTCCCTGGGGCCTGCTCCAGTCGCTCGCCGACGGCGTGAAGCTGATGCTCAAGGAAGACGTCATCGTCAAGCGGGCCGACAAGGTCGTCTACGTCCTCGCCCCGATCATCGCGGCGATCCCAGCCTTCATGGCCATCGCGGTGATCCCGTTCGGGCCCGCCGGCAACGAGGTCTCCATCTTCGGTCAGCGCACCACGATGCAGCTGACCGACCTGCCCATCGCGATGCTCTACGTCCTCGCGGTGGCCTCGGTCGGCATCTACGGCATCGTCCTGGCCGGCTGGTCCTCCGGCTCGACCTACCCGCTCCTCGGCGGACTGCGCTCCTGCGCGCAGATGATCTCGTACGAGATCGCGATGGGCGCGGCCTTCGCCTCGGTCTTCCTCTACTCCGGGTCGATGTCGACGTCGGCGATCGTGGAGGCCCAGGCGGACCGCTGGTACATCATCCTGCTGCCGGTCTCCTTCATCATCTACGTCATCACGATGGTCGGCGAGACGAACCGCGCCCCCTTCGACATGCCGGAGTCCGAGGGCGACCTGGTCGGCGGCTTCAACACCGAGTACTCGTCCATCAAGTTCGCGCTGTTCATGCTGGCCGAGTACGTCAACATGGTCACCGTCTCCGCGGTCTCGGTCACCCTCTTCCTGGGCGGCTGGCGGGCCCCGGCGCCGATCTCCACGTACTGGGAGGGCGCGAACCACGGCTGGTGGCCGATGCTCTGGTTCGTCCTCAAGGTGCAGCTGCTGCTCTTCTTCTTCATCTGGCTGCGCGGCACGCTGCCCCGCGTGCGCTACGACCAGCTGATGAAGCTCGGCTGGAAGGTCCTGATCCCGGTCTCCGTGGTCTGGCTGATGCTGGTCGCCACCGTCCGGGCGCTGCGCAACGAGCGGTACGACTTCAGCGAGATCGTCCTCTACGTCGGCGGCGCCGTGGTGGCGATCCTGCTGCTCTCCTTCGTCGCGGACCTCTTCCGCGACAAGCGCGAGAAGCGCGAGAAGGCCGCGGGGGCCGTTCAGGACGCCGCGCCGTTCGACCCGCTGGCGGGCGGATTCCCCGTACCGCCCAAGCCCGGCCAGCACCTGGCACCCGTACCGCGCAGGCGGCCTCGCAGCGAGCGAGAGCTGATTGTCAGTGGCGGGACGAATACTGACAGTGACCGAGAGGAGGGTGCTGAGAATGTCTGACGCCGACGAGAACGAGAAGTGGCAGAACCCGGTGGCCGGCTTCGGCGTGACCTTCAAGGCCATGTTCAAGAAGCGCCTCACCGAGCAGTACCCGGAGCAGCAGAAGACGACCGCCCCGCGCTTCCACGGACGGCATCAGCTCAACCGGCACCCCGACGGTCTGGAGAAGTGCATCGGGTGCGAACTGTGCGCCTGGGCCTGTCCCGCCGACGCGATCTACGTGGAGGGCGCGGACAACACCGAGGAGGAGCGCTACTCCCCGGGTGAGCGGTACGGCCGCGTCTACCAGATCAACTACGCCCGCTGCATCCTGTGCGGGCTGTGCGTCGAGGCGTGCCCGACGAGGGCGCTGACGATGACGAACGAGTTCGAACTGGCCGACGCCAGCCGCGAGTCGCTCATCTACACCAAGGAGCAGCTGCTCGCCGGCCTGACCGAGGGCATGGTCGAGGCCCCGCACTCGATCTTCCCCGGCACCGACGAGCAGGACTACTACCGAGGACTGGTGACGGGGGCCGCCCCGGGCACGGTGCGGCAGGTGGCGGTCTCCAAGGGCGAGGTCGCCCCGGAGAACGGGCAGTCCGAGGAGGTGAAGGCATGAGCACCATCGCCGCCACGCTGACCTCCACGGGTGAGGCCGTCCAGTTCTGGGTCCTCGGCACGGTCGCCGTCATCGGCGCGCTGGCCACGATCCTGATGAAGAAGGCCGTGCACAGCGCGCTCAGCCTCGCCGGGACGATGATCATCCTGGCGGTCTTCTACCTCGCCAACGGGGCCTACTTCCTGGGCGTCGTCCAGGTCGTCGTCTACACCGGCGCGATCATGATGCTCTTCCTCTTCGTGGTCATGCTCGTCGGCGTCACCGCCGCCGACTCCCTGAAGGAGAGCATCAAGGGCCAGCGGTGGCTGGCCGTCCTGTGCGGACTCGGCTTCGGCATCCTGCTGATCGCCGGCATCGGCCACGCCAAGCTCACCCACTTCAACGGGCTCGGCCGGATCAATTCCGGCGGGCACGTCGAGGGCCTGGCCCAGCTGATCTTCACCAAGTACGTCTTCGCCTTCGAGATCACCGGCGCGCTGCTGATCACCGCGGCCGTCGGCGCGATGGTGCTCACCCACCGCGAGCGCACCGAGCGGGCCGCCACCCAGCGCGAGCTCGCCGAGAAGCGCGTACGCGAGGGCGTTCAGCTCCCGCCGCTGCCCGCGCCCGGCGTCTACGCCCGGCACAACGCGGTGGACATCGCCGGTCTGCTGCCGGACGGCACCCCGTCCGAGCTGACGGTGAGCAAGACGCTGCGCGCCCGCGGTCAGATCAGGGACGTCTCCAGCGAGGCGCTCGACGACCTCAGGGCGCTGGAGCAGAGCTCCGCGGAGCGCCTCGGCCGTGACTCGCGTGAGGAGGCCTCGAAGTGAATCCGGTCAACTACCTGTACCTGGCGGCCTTGCTGTTCACCATCGGCGCGGCCGGTGTGCTGATCCGGAAGAACGCGATCGTGCTGTTCATGTGCGTCGAGTTGATGCTCAACGCCTGCAACCTCGCCTTCGTCGCCTTCTCCCGGATGCACGGCAACCTCGACGGCCAGATCATCGCGTTCTTCACGATGGTCGTCGCCGCCGCGGAGGTCGTGGTCGGGCTGGCGATCATCGTGTCGCTGTTCCGTACCCGCCACTCGGCCTCGGTCGACGACGCCAGCCTGATGAAGCTGTAAGGGGCGTTCACAGTGGAGAATCTGATTGCGCTGCTGGTGGCAGCGCCCCTGCTCGGAGCGGCGGTGCTGCTGTGCGGCGGCCGGCGCCTCGACAAGTCCGGCCACTGGATCGGCACCGTCCTCGCCGCCGTCTCCTTCGGGATCGGCGCCGCCCTGTTCGCGGACATGCTGGGGCGCGGCGCCGAGGACCGGACCCTGCACCAGCGGCTGTTCAGCTGGGTGCCGGTGGAGGGCTTCCAGGCGGACATCGCCTTCCAGCTCGACCAGCTGTCGATGACCTTCGTCCTGCTGATCTCCGGGGTGGGCACGCTCATCCACGTGTACTCGATCGGGTACATGGAGCACGACGAGCGCCGCCGCCGCTTCTTCGGCTACCTCAACCTCTTCGTCGCGGCGATGCTGCTGCTCGTCGTCGCCGACAACTACCTGCTGCTGTACTTCGGCTGGGAGGGCGTGGGCCTCGCCTCGTACCTCCTGATCGGCTTCTGGCAGCACAAGCCCAGCGCGGCCACCGCCGCGAAGAAGGCCTTCCTGGTCAACCGGGTCGGCGACATGGGCCTGTCGATCGCGATCATGCTGATGTTCACCACCTTCGGGACCTTCGCCTTCGAGCCGGTGCTCGCGTCGGTGGGGAAGACCTCCGAGGGCACGCTGACGGCGATCGGACTGATGCTGCTGCTGGCCGCCTGCGGCAAGTCGGCCCAGGTGCCGCTGCAGTCCTGGCTCGGTGACGCGATGGAGGGCCCGACCCCGGTCTCGGCCCTGATCCACGCCGCCACCATGGTGACGGCGGGCGTGTACCTGATCGTCCGCTCGGGCGCCATCTTCAACGGGGCGCCGGACGCACAGCTGGTGGTCACGATCGTGGGCGCGGTCACGCTCCTCTTCGGTGCGATCGTCGGTTGCGCGAAGGACGACATCAAGAAGGCCCTGGCCGGTTCGACGATGTCGCAGATCGGCTACATGATCCTCGCCGCGGGCCTCGGCCCGATCGGGTACGTCTTCGCGATCATGCACCTGGTCACGCACGGCTTCTTCAAGGCGGGCCTCTTCCTCGGCGCCGGTTCCGTGATGCACGGGATGAACGACGAGGTCGACATGCGCAAGTACGGCGGCCTGCGGAAGTACATGCCGGTCACCTTCGTGACCTTCGGACTCGGATACCTGGCCATCATCGGCTTCCCGGGCCTGTCGGGCTTCTTCTCCAAGGACCGCATCATCGAGGCGGCCTTCGCGAAGGGCGGCACCGAGGGCTGGATCCTCGGCGGAGTGGCCCTGCTGGGCGCGGCCATCACCGCGTTCTACATGACCCGCGTCATGCTCCTCACCTTCTTCGGCGAGAAGCGCTGGCAGCCGGCCCCGGACCCGGACACGACGCCCGGCGTGGAGCCCGGCATCGAGGTCCACCCCGGGGAACTGCCCCACCCGCACGAGTCCCCGAAGTCGATGACCATCCCGATGATCGTGCTGGCCTTCGGGTCGGTGTTCGCGGGCGGGTTCTTCGGGGTCGGCGACCGGTTCCTGAAGTGGCTGGAGCCCGTCACGGGGCACGCGCACGGCCACCCGCCGGTCAGCGCCATGACGGTGACCCTGTCCACCATGGTGGTCCTCGTCATCGGCGTCGGCATCGCCTGGGCCATGTACGGCCGCAAGCCCGTCCCGGTCGTCGCCCCGCGCGGCTCGCTCCTCACCCGGGCGGCCCGACGCGACCTGCTCCAGGACGACTTCAACCACATCGTGCTCGTACGCGGCGGGGAGCACCTGACCCGCTCGCTCGTGTACGTGGACCACAGCCTGGTCGACGGGGTGGTCAACGGGACGGCCGCCTCGGTCGGCGGGCTGTCGGGCCGGCTGCGCAAGCTCCAGAACGGCTACGCCCGCAGCTACGCGGTCTCGATGTTCGGGGGCACGGCGATCCTCATCGCCGCGACCCTGCTGATGAGGGCGGTGTGAAATGAGTTTCCCGCTTCTGACGGTGACGGCCGCGGTCCCCGCGGTCGGCGCGATCCTGACGGCGGCCGTCCCGGCCGCCCGCAGGACCGCCGCCAAGTGGCTCGCGCTGCTCTTCTCGCTGGCGACACTGGCCCTGGCCGTGCTCGTCGCGGTCCGCTTCGAGCCCGGTGGCGACCGCTACCAGCTCACCGAATCCCACGCCTGGATCGCCGACTTCGGCGTCCGCTACGAACTGGGCGTGGACGGCATCGGGGTGGCGCTCATCGCGCTCACCGCGCTGCTGATCCCCTTCGTGATCGGCGCCGGCTGGCACGACGCCGACCCGCTGGAGACGCATTCCTCGCGCTGGCGGCCGACGCAGGGCTTCTTCGCCCTGATCCTGCTGGTCGAGGCGATGGTGATCATCTCCTTCGAGGCCACCGACGTCTTCCTCTTCTACATCTTCTTCGAAGCCATGCTCATCCCGATGTACTTCCTCATCGGCGGCTTCGGGGACCGGGCCCACTCGGGCTCGGACGAGAACGCGGCCGCGCAGCGCTCGTACGCGGCGGTCAAGTTCCTCCTCTACAACCTGGTCGGCGGCCTGATCATGCTGGCCGCGGTCATCGGCCTGTACGTGGTCGCCGGGAACTTCTCGCTCCAGGAGATCGCCGCCGCGCGCGCCGCGGGCACGCTCGACATGGCGACCAACACCGAGCGGCTGCTGTTCCTCGGCTTCTTCTTCGCCTTCGCGGTGAAGGCCCCGCTGTGGCCGCTGCACACCTGGCTGCCGAACGCGATGGGCGAGGCCACGGCCCCGGTCGCCGTCCTGATCACCGCGGTCGTCGACAAGGTCGGCACCTTCGCGATGCTCCGCTTCTGCCTCGGGCTCTTCCCCGAGGCCAGTAAGTGGGCCACGCCCGTGATCCTCGTACTGGCCCTGATCAGCATCGTCTACGGCGCGCTGGTCGCGGTCGGGCAGCGGGACATCAAGCGACTGGTCGCCTACGCCTCCATCTCGCACTTCGGCTTCATCATCCTGGGCATCTTCGCGATGACCTCCCAGGGCCAGTCCGGTGCGACGCTCTACATGGTCAACCACGGGATCTCGACGGCGGCGCTGATGCTGGTCGCCGGCTTCCTGATCTCCCGGCGCGGCTCGCGCCTAATCGCCGACTACGGCGGCGTCCAGAAGGTCGCCCCGGTCCTCGCCGGCACCTTCCTGATCGGCGGCCTCGCCACCCTCTCGCTGCCCGGCCTCGCGCCGTTCGTCAGCGAGTTCCTGGTCCTGGTCGGCACGTTCGCCCGGTACCCGGTCGTCGGCATCATCGCCACCATCGGCATCGTGCTGGCCGCGCTCTACACGCTGGTGCTGTACCAGCGCACGATGACCGGCCCCGTGAAGGAGGAGGTCCGCACCATGCCGGACCTGCGCCTGCGGGAGGTGCTGGTGGTGGCCCCGCTGATCGCGCTGCTGATCGGGCTGGGTGTCTACCCGAAGGTGCTCACCGACATCGTCAACCCGGCGGTGCGGCACACCATGTCCGACGTGAAGCAGACGGACCCTGCTCCTGAAGTGGAGGCGGCGAAGTGAGCACGATGACTGCTGCCCACAGCCTGTGGACACTGGCGGCCGCGGCACCGGTCGACCGGATCCCGGCACCGAAGATCGAGTACGCCCAGCTCGCGCCCACGCTGATCGTGGTGGGCGCGGCGATCCTCGGAGTCCTCGTCGAGGCCTTCGTCCCGCGCAAGTCCCGCTACTACGTCCAGGTGTTCCTCGCCGTCGCCGCGCTCGCCTCGGCGTTCGCGGCGGTCGTCGGCCTCGCGGCCGGCGGGTACGGATCCACCAAGGCGCACATCGCCGCGATGGGCGCGATCGCGGTGGACGGCCCGGCGCTGTTCCTGCAGGGCACGATCCTGCTGGCCTCGGTCGTCGCGATCTTCACCTTCGCGGAGCGGCGCCTGGACCCGGCGGCGCACGGCAACCGGGTGGACTCCTTCGCCGCGCAGGCGGCGTCCGTACCGGGCAGCGACAGCGAGAAGGCCGCCGTGAAGGCGGGCTTCACCACCACCGAGGTGTTCCCGCTGGCGCTGTTCGCGATCGCCGGGATGCTGATCTTCCCGGCGGCCAACGACCTGCTGACGCTCTTCATCGCGCTGGAGGTCTTCTCCCTCCCGCTGTACCTGCTCTGCGCCGTCGCCCGCCGCCAGCGGCTGATGTCGCAGGAGGCCGCGGTGAAGTACTTCCTGCTGGGCGCCTTCTCGTCCGCCTTCCTCCTCTTCGGCATCGCCCTGGTGTACGGGTACGCGGGCTCGGTCTCGTACGCGGCGATCGCCGACGTGGTCGACGGCACGGTCGCGAGGATCGACCCGGCGTTGGCCTCCACCATGGGCAACGACGCGCTGCTGCTGATCGGTGGCGCGCTGATCCTCATGGGCCTGCTCTTCAAGGTCGGCGCCGTCCCCTTCCACATGTGGACCCCGGACGTCTACCAGGGCGCCCCGACCCCGGTCACCGGCTTCATGGCGGCGGCGACGAAGGTGGCCGCCTTCGGCGCCCTGCTCCGTCTCCTCTACGTCGTCCTCCCCGGCCTGCGCTGGGACTGGCGGCCGGTGATGTGGGCGGTGGCCATCGTCACGATGCTGGCGGGCGCGGTGATCGCCGTGACCCAGACCGACGTCAAGCGCCTCCTCGCCTACTCCTCGATCGCGCACGCGGGCTTCATCCTGGCCGGTGTGATCGCGACCTCGGCGGAGGGCGTCAAGTCCGTCCTCTTCTACCTGGGCGCGTACTCCTTCGTGACGATCGGCGCCTTCGCGGTGGTCACGCTGGTGCGCGACGCGGGCGGCGAGGCGACGCACCTGTCCAAGTGGGCGGGCCTGGGCCGTCGTTCGCCGCTGACGGCGGCGGTGTTCGCGGTCTTCCTGCTGGCCTTCGCCGGCATCCCGCTGACCTCCGGCTTCGCCGGCAAGTTCGCCGTCTTCAAGGCGGCCGCGGAGGGCGGCGCGGGAGCGCTGGTCGTGGTCGGTGTCATCTCGTCCGCGATCGCCGCGTTCTTCTACATCCGGGTGATCGTCCTGATGTTCTTCAGCGAACCGAAGGCCGACGGCCCGACGGTGGCCGTCCCCTCGCCGCTGACGATGACCACCATCGCGGTGGGCGTCGCCGTCACCCTGGTCCTGGGCCTGGCCCCGCAGTACTTCCTGGACCTGGCCGGGCAGGCGAGCACGTTCGTCCGCTGACCGGCTCGCTCCATGCGTGAGGGCCCGGCCCCCTTCGGGGGAGCCGGGCCCTTCGTCGTGCGGGCACCTGCCGGCTAGTGGCCGTGCTCGTGGGCCGGGTTCGCCGGTGCGGCGGCCTTGGCGGGGCAGGTCAGCGCGGGGTTCCAGTTGTGGAAACGGCCCGCCGGGTTGTGCTGGTACGCCCACATGTGGAGGTCGTAGTGCTTGGGCATGCCCGTCCAGTGGCCGGGCATGGGCCCGTCGAAGGGCAGCCCGAACATGCTCGGGCGGTCGGTGGCGGTCTTCAGGTCCTGGTCCCCGTCGGTCGACATCCACTCCACGGCCTGCAGCCTGCGGCGGCCGTGCCGGTCCTGCTCGGAGCTGTAGAGGAGCGCGGTCGGCTTGCTCGGGTCCTTCGAACCCCAGTAGGCCTCCTTGACGTAGTGGTAGCCCATGGCGCCGACCCCGAACGGGTTGGTCATGCACGCCTCGCCGTGCGGCACGTACCCGTCCTTGAGGGCCTCCTGCTCGTCCACGTACTTGGCCGTCACCGCGATCGCCGTGGCCATGTCCCGCATGGCCTGATGGTCGAGCGGGTCGGGCGCCGGCCCGTCGACCGCCTGGGCCGGGGTCACGGCGGCGAGCGCGAGCGACACGGCGGCCGCGCAGGCGAGAAGGGTCTTCGGGCTGCGTACGGGCATGGCGGCGCTCCTCGCGGTGCGGGGTACGGGGACGGGGTAGGGGTTCCCGGTTCCCGTTCGTCCGTCCACCATCCCGGTCCGGCCCGCCCCGCGCACGCGGCGCGCCTCCGAACGGGGGCGCGGGGCGGGTCCGTACCGCCGTCTAGCGGGACGCCACGATGCGGCCCGTGACCTCGCCCAGGCCGACGCGGGTGCCCCCGGCGCCCGGGGCCCAGGCCGTCAGGGTGACCGTGTCGCCGTCCTCCAGGAAGGTGCGCTTGCCGTCGGCGAGCTCGATGGCGTCGCGGCCGTTCCAGGTCAGCTCCAGCAGCGAACCGCGCTGGCCGACCTCGGGGCCGCTGACGGTGCCGGAGCCGTACACGTCACCCGTACGAAGGGAGGCGCCGTTGACGGTCATGTGCGCGAGCTGCTGCGCGGCCGTCCAGTACATGGAGGCGAACGGCGGCTGCGCCACCTCCTGCCCGTTGATGGAGACGGTGATGCGCAGGTCGAAGCCGCCGGGGCGCTCGACGTCCGCGTCGTCGAGGTAGGGCAGCAGGGGGAAGTCCCGGGCGGGCGGGGCGACCCGGGCCGCGTCCAGGGCCTCCAGCGGGGTCACCCAGGCGGAGACGGACGTCGCGAAGGACTTGCCGAGGAAGGGGCCCAGCGGCACGTACTCCCAGGCCTGGATGTCGCGCGCCGACCAGTCGTTGAGCAGGAACAGTCCGAAGACGTGGTCCTCGAACTCGCCCAGCGCCACCGGCGATCCCAGCTCGGACGGGGTGCCGACGACGAAGCCGACCTCGGCCTCGATGTCGAGCTTGACCGACGGGCCGAAGACGGGCGCCGGGTCGGTGGGCGCCTTGCGCTGCCCGGAGGGCCGTACGACGTCCGTCCCCGACACCACGATCGTTCCCGACCGGCCGTGGTAACCGATCGGCAGGTGCTTCCAGTTGGGGGTCAGCGCGTCCCCGTCGGGTCGGAAGATCCGGCCCACGTTGGTGGCGTGGTGCTCGCTCGCGTAGAAGTCGACGTAGTCGGCGACCTCGTACGGCAGGTGCAGCGTGACCTCGTCGAGCGGCAGCAGGTGCGGCTCCACGGTGGGGCGGTGGCCGGGGTCGCTCACCCAGGCGGTCAGCGCGCGGCGCACGTCGCGCCAGGCGGTGCGGCCCGCGGCCAGCAGCGGGTTGAGGGAGGACTGCCCGAGCAGCCCGGCGTACGGGGAACCGAGCGCGGTGGCGGCCGCCCCCGCGTCGAGCACGTACCCGCCGATCCGCACACCGATGCGGCGGCGGTCCTCCCCGGCGGTGGAGAAGACGCCGTAGGGGAGGTTGTGCGGCCCGAACGGGTCGCCCTCGGCGAGATCGAGGGGGCTCTGCTGGGGCATGGGGTGCTGCCTCGCTTTCGACGCGGTCCGGGGGTGTCCCGGAGGCTGGTTGACACGTTACGTGGCTGGTGGGGCCTGCGGGAGGCCGGATTCGGGCGCTATTTGTAGGACTTGTCCGAGGGGGTCCGTATCCTTGGCGGGGTGACTTCCGCCCTGCCTCAGGCCCTCCCCTATGCCTTGATCGCCACTGACCTGGACGGGACTCTGCTGCGTGCCGGGGACACCGTCTCCGCCCGCTCGTACGAGGCGCTCGCCACGGCCCGCGCGGCCGGCGCCCAGCACATCATCGTCACCGGCCGCCCGGTCCCGCAGGTCCGGCACGTCCTGGACGGCCTCGGCTACACGGGGCTCGCGGTGTGCGGGCAGGGCGCGCAGGTGTACGACGCGGCGCGCGGGAGCCTGCTGCACTCCGTCTCCATGGACCGGGAACTGGCCGAGGTGGCACTCGGCAAGATCGAGGCGGAGATCGGCGAGGTGTACGCGGCGGTCAACCAGGAGGGCGTGGACGCCGAGATGCTGATGGAGCCGGGCTACCGGATGTGGCACCCGCACCTGCCGACGGTGCGGGTGCCGCGGCGCGGCGATCTGTGGGCCTCGCCGATCAACAAGGTGCTGCTCCAGCATCCGGAGCTGGACGACGACGAGCTGACGCGGGTGGCGCGGGGGGTGGTCGGGGACCTGGTGAACGTCACGATGGCGGGGGAGCACACGGTGGAACTCCAGCCGCCGGGCATCGACAAGGCGAGCGGACTGGCGCGGGCCGCCGCGGTCCTGGGGGTGCCGGCGTCCTCGACGATCGCCTTCGGTGACATGCCGAACGACATCCCGATGTTCGCGTGGGCCGCGTACGGGGTCGCCATGGCGAATGCCCACCGCGAGCTGGTGGCTGTCGCCGACGAGGTGACGCTGTCGAACGAAGCCGACGGCATCGCGGTGGTCCTGGAGCGACTGTTCGGCTGACCGCCGCTGTCGGGGGCGCTGCCCCGAACCCCCGCGCCTCAAACGCCGGCGAGGCCGGATGTTC